>NZ_JAKJSZ010000063.1:0-657 GCF_050337535.1 Vibrio kagoshimensis | reverse complement strand
TCGTTGATGAGTACCCACACAGATTGATTAGGTTTAGAAAGTAAAAGAGACGAAGAACTCCCAAGTTCTTCAATATCCAGTGTCCCGTTCGTCTAGAGGCCTAGGACACCGCCCTTTCACGGCGGTAACAGGGGTTCGACTCCCCTACGGGATACCATTGGGTCGTTAGCTCAGTTGGTAGAGCAGTTGACTTTTAATCAATTGGTCGCAGGTTCGAATCCTGCACGACCCACCATTCTTTCTCCGCGAAGGAATTAAAACTATCGTGGGCGATTAGCTCAGTTGGGAGAGCACCTGCCTTACAAGCAGGGGGTCACTGGTTCGAGCCCGGTATCGCCCACCATTCTCTAAATATTCTTGGTTATATTCATATCCAAACCACTTCWTTTGTCGCTGGTTGGTATGTTTGACTCTGAGAGTCTTTAGAAAATGTGAATTTTAGAACWCTGGTTCTTAAAGTCTCATGCTCTTTAACAATTTGGAAAGCTGACTGATTGATTACTTACGAGTAATTCAATCAAATTTAAAAGTTCTCAATGTTTATCTTTCATTAGATAAACACAACAAACACATTCAAGTGTCTTGTATTCGAATCAAACCTAGTTTGATTCACAATTGAGTCCGGCAAACAGTTATCAAGAATTAACCCTTCTTGAT
>NZ_JAKJSZ010000062.1:0-670 GCF_050337535.1 Vibrio kagoshimensis | reverse complement strand
GATGAGTACCCACACAGATTGATTAGGTTTAGAAAGTAAAAGAGACGAAGAACTCCCAAGTTCTTCAATATCCAGTGTCCCGTTCGTCTAGAGGCCTAGGACACCGCCCTTTCACGGCGGTAACAGGGGTTCGACTCCCCTACGGGATACCATTGGGTCGTTAGCTCAGTTGGTAGAGCAGTTGACTTTTAATCAATTGGTCGCAGGTTCGAATCCTGCACGACCCACCATTTCCTCCCAAGGAAATAAAAATATGGGGCTATAGCTCAGCTGGGAGAGCGCCTGCCTTGCACGCAGGAGGTCTGCGGTTCGATCCCGCATAGCTCCACCATTCTTTCTCACGAAGGAATTAAAACTTTCGTGGGCGATTAGCTCAGTTGGGAGAGCACCTGCCTTACAAGCAGGGGGTCACTGGTTCGAGCCCGGTATCGCCCACCATCTTTAAGAGTTCTTTCTTAAGAATCTTTAAAAATGGTTTTGAAAGTTTAACGCTTTAAAAACTCTTGCTCTTTAACAATTTGGAAAGCTGACTGATTGATTACTTACGAGTAATTCAATCAAATTTAAAAGTTCTCAATGTTTATCTTTAACTAGATAAACACAACAAACACATTCAAGTGTCTTGTATTCGAATCAAACCTAGTTTGATTCACAATTGAGTCCGGCAAAA
>NZ_JAKJSZ010000061.1:0-758 GCF_050337535.1 Vibrio kagoshimensis | reverse complement strand
GTGGGTTTCCCCATTCAGGAATCCCAGACTCAAAAGGTTATTACTACCTAATCTGGGCTTATCGCAAGTTATTACGCCTTTCATCGCCTCTGACTGCCAAGGCATCCACCGTGTACGCTTAGTCACTTAACCATACAACCCGAAAGGGTCTTAGTGTATGGCAACTAACCAAGGTTTTTGGTTGTCATCAAGAAGGGTTAATTCTTGATGGCTGTTTGCCGGACTCAATTGTGAATCAAACTCAGTTTGATTCGAATACAAGACACTTGAATGTGTTTGTTGTGTTTATCTAATGAAAGATAAACATTGAGAACTTTTAAATTTGATTGAATTACTCGTAAGTAATCAATCAGTCAGCTTTCCAAATTGTTAAAGAGCTAGATATGTTTCAAAAACACACCATTTTTAAATATTTTCAAGAAAAACACTTAAAGATGGTGGAGCTATGCGGGATCGAACCGCAGACCTCCTCGCTGCCAGCGAGGCGCTCTCCCAGCTGAGCTATAGCCCCATCTGGAAAAGTTTTTCTACTCTAAACTTCAAACCTAATCAATCTGTGTGGGTACTCATCAACGATATCTTCGTATAAGGAGGTGATCCAGCCCCAGGTTCCCCTAGGGCTACCTTGTTACGACTTCACCCCAGTCATGAACCACAAAGTGGTGAGCGTCCTCCCCGAAAGGTTAAACTACCCACTTCTTTTGCAGCCCACTCCCATGGTGTGACGGGCGGTGTGTACAAGGCCCGGGAACGTATTC
>NZ_JAKJSZ010000060.1:0-765 GCF_050337535.1 Vibrio kagoshimensis | reverse complement strand
AAGTAAACATGTAATTCTAAAGCTATTACCATTCCAACAGAATGGTAATGAATTGACTGTGCCAAAATTAAGTAAACTTAATTTTGTATTGGTCACTCAGTTCATTGAAACCAAATTGATTTCCGAGGAAATCTTGCTTTGCTAATGCAAAACAAATTTTGATATTCATCAACGAGTGCCCACACAGATTGATAGGTTTAAATTGTTAAAGAGCTTTGCTTTCAGTGCCTTAGCACTTAAGCAGGACGCGTATAATACGCTTTCCACTTTGAAAGTCAACATAAAATACTAAGAAAACTTAGAACCCTATGGTGACTTGTCTAGAAACTAGACAAAGTCGAAATTAAAGCCTGGCGATGTCCTACTCTCACATGGGGAAGCCCCACACTACCATCGGCGCTATTGTGTTTCACTTCTGAGTTCGGCATGGGATCAGGTGGGTCCACAATGCTATGGTCGCCAAGCAAATTTTGCTTTTACTTYCAGTTTTAAAAACTGAAGGCAAAATAATCTGGAAAGCTGTTTCGTTCTCTTCAAACTCATTCAAGGTCTGGTATTTCTATCGAGTCCACAAAACCCCTTGGGTGTTGTATGGTTAAGCCTCACGGGCAATTAGTACAGGTTAGCTCAATGCCTCGCAGCACTTACACACCCTGCCTATCAACGTCGTAGTCTACGACAACCCTTAAGGACGCTTAAAGCGTCAGGGAAAACTCATCTCAAGGCTCGCTTCGCGCTTAGATGCTTTCAGCGCTTATCGATTCC
>NZ_JAKJSZ010000008.1:0-263887 GCF_050337535.1 Vibrio kagoshimensis | reverse complement strand
CCATTTAAAGTGGTACGCGAGCTGGGTTTAGAACGTCGTGAGACAGTTCGGTCCCTATCTGCCGTGGGCGTTGGAAAATTGAAAGGGGCTGCTCCTAGTACGAGAGGACCGGAGTGGACGAACCTCTGGTGTTCGGGTTGTCATGCCAATGGCATTGCCCGGTAGCTAAGTTCGGAATCGATAACCGCTGAAAGCATCTAAGCGGGAAGCGAGCCTTGAGATGAGTTTTCCCTGGCACTATAAGTGTCCTAAAGGGTTGTCGTAGACTACGACGTTGATAGGCAGGGTGTGTAAGTGCTGCGAGGCATTGAGCTAACCTGTACTAATTGCCCGTGAGGCTTAACCATACAACACCCAAGGGGTTTTGTGGACTCAAAGAAATACCAAACGCTTGAATGAGTTTGAAGAGATAAACTTTTAAATCCAGTTTTCCGAATTTTAAAATTTGCTTGGCGACCATAGCATTGTGGACCCACCTGATTCCATGCCGAACTCAGAAGTGAAACACAATAGCGCCGATGGTAGTGTGGGGCTTCCCCATGTGAGAGTAGGACATCGCCAGGCTTTAAATATCGTTACTTGCATTAGCAATTAACAACATCATTAGTGTACTAATCTATTGATGACAATTTGTTGGAGGGATGGCTGAGTGGTCGAAAGCACCGGTCTTGAAAACCGGCAACCGTTAATAGCGGTTCTAGGGTTCAAATCCCTATCCCTCCACCACCATTGAAAAGCCCGCTGAGAAATCAGCGGGCTTTTTCATATCTGCTATTTAGAAAAACAAAAAAGAGCACTAACGTGCTCTCTATTATTCTCTTAACCAGCATATCTAAAGTTAACTAGTCAGGGAGATATTTTCCTTCGGCTACTTGCCAAAATGCTCTAATCAGTGGGTTCTCAAGTTGAGATCGTTTACAGCAAACGCCTAATTCAAAGGGTTTGATTGGTTCTATTTTTAAACGATCGACCTTATCTCTCACTGGACTGTTGTTAATGACGACATCAGGGGCTATACCCACTCCACAACCTAGCGCAACCATACTTACAATCGCCTCATGCCCAGATACCTGTGCGTAAATGCTGGGCTTAATCTTCATCTTTTTGAACCATGCATTAGCACGTTCACGAGCGGTGCCTGCTTCGGGGATGATAAAGGGTACTTCATTCCAGTTAGGCTTATCTGATTGCAGTTGCTGGCTAAAGCTACTCACGCCAGATGGGATGATCACTGACAGTGGTATATCGCTAATGGTTTCGAACTCTAATCTTGAAGGCAAAATGTCTGGTTTAGCTGAAATAGCAATATCAGCTTCATCATTCAGTATCTTGTCTATGGATTGCGCTGGATCACCGGTAGAGAGCTTAAACTCAATATACGGATGAATAGCCCTGAATTCGGTAATGAGTTCAGGAAGGTGACTGTAGCTTGCTGTTACGGAACAGAAAATACGGATCTCACCCTTGAGCTCCTGTTCTCCGCCTTTTAGATGAAGATTATATTGCTGCCACTCGCCAACGATGCTCAATGCCACAGGCAACAGATGTTTCCCTGCTGGTGTGAGGTCAACACTTCGATTATCCCTGATAAGCAGTTCCTGCCCTGTTTCCTCCTCAAGCTTTTGTATTTGACGACTAAGGGCAGAAGGACTGACGTGCATAGCAGCAGCTGTTTTGCTGAAACTTTTGCTATCACATAAATGTATAAATAATTGTAGAGATTTTATGTTCATGTTCTCTGATCGTTTCCATGTTGCATTTATTGCAATAACTAATTGTGAATATATCACTTTCAGCAACGGGGTGTCTGTTTTAGTATGAAGTCATTCGATAGAGAGATATCGACCTTACGGACTTATTTTTAAAGGAGTGCCCTACAATGGCTAACTATTTCAATACATTAAACCTTCGTGAGCAACTAGACCAATTAGGTCGCTGCCGTTTCATGGATCGTGAAGAATTTACGACTGAAGCTGAATACCTTGAAGGTAAGAAGATCGTCATTGTTGGCTGTGGTGCTCAAGGTCTAAACCAAGGTCTAAACATGCGTGATTCTGGTCTAGACGTATCTTACGCTCTACGCCAAGCTGCAATTGATGAGAAGCGTCAATCATTCAAGAATGCTGACGAAAACGGCTTTGTAGTTGGTAGCTACGAAACGCTAATCCCTCAAGCAGACCTAGTTATTAACCTTACTCCTGATAAGCAACACACTAATGTTGTTGAGACAGTAATGCCTCTAATGAAAGAAGGTGCTGCTCTTGGTTACTCTCATGGTTTCAACGTTGTTGAAGAAGGCATGCAATTACGTGCTGACCTTACCGTTGTAATGGTTGCACCTAAGTGTCCAGGGTCTGAAGTTCGTGAAGAGTACAAGCGTGGTTTCGGTGTTCCAACACTGATCGCTGTTCATCCAGAAAATGACCCTAAAGGCGAAGGCTGGGATATCGCTAAAGCTTGGGCTGCAGGTACTGGTGGTCACCGAGCAGGTTGCCTAGAGTCTTCATTCGTAGCTGAAGTTAAATCTGACCTTATGGGTGAGCAAACCATTCTATGTGGCATGCTACAAGCCGGTTCTATCGTATCTTACGAGAAGATGATTGCTGATGGCATCGAACCAGGCTACGCAGGTAAACTTCTGCAATACGGTTGGGAAACGATTACTGAAGCACTTAAGTTCGGTGGCGTAACTCACATGATGGACCGTCTATCTAACCCTGCTAAAGTTAAAGCGTTTGAGCTTTCTGAAGAGCTAAAAGATCTAATGCGTCCGCTTTATAACAAGCACATGGATGACATCATTTCTGGTCACTTCTCTAGCACTATGATGGCTGACTGGGCGAACGATGACGTGAACCTACTAGGCTGGCGTGAAGAGACAGGCGAAACGGCATTCGAAAACTACCCAGCTTCTGACGTAGAAATCTCAGAGCAAGAGTACTTTGATAACGGTATCCTTATGGTTGCTATGGTTCGTGCGGGTGTTGAGCTAGCATTCGAAGCAATGACAGCATCTGGCATCATCGATGAGTCTGCTTACTACGAGTCTCTACATGAGCTTCCACTAATCGCAAATACAGTTGCTCGTAAGCGTCTTTACGAAATGAACGTTGTAATCTCTGATACAGCTGAGTACGGTAATTACCTATTCGCTAACGTAGCAACACCGCTACTACGCGAGCAGTTCATGCCTTCAGTTGCAACTGATGTCATTGGTCGCGGTCTAGGTGAAGCATCTAACCACGTAGATAACGCGAAGCTAATTGAAGTAAACGAAGCTATCCGTAACCACCCTGTAGAGTACATTGGTGAAGAGCTACGTAGCTACATGAGCGACATGAAGCGTATCGCTGTTGGCGGTTAATTAGTCGCTTAGATACTGATAAATTTGTAGAAAAAGCAAAGCAGTATCATTAGCTCCTTACAGGTTGGAGTTATTATTAAGCAACACAACATCTAATAAAAGGCTTGGTCGCCGTTGACCAAGCCTTTTTGCTTTTAGGCGCAAAGTATTACACATCGGTAAAATGAACATTGCTTGATAGGTCTTAGACATTGAATTTCAGTTCTTGATTGAGCCTTAGAAATACAAAAGGGTTGGTGTTTTCACACCAACCCTTTCAGTTTTCTTGCTTTACGGCTTACTTGTCAGCAATCTTTGCTTCTAAATCCGCTAGCTTCTGTTCCATCTCTGTCAGCTTTTGACGAGTGCGGAGCAGTACTTGTGTTTGAACATCAAACTCTTCGCGGCTCACAACGTCGAGCTTGTTTAGTTGACCTTGGATAACTTGGCGAACTTTTTGGTCTACGTCTGAACCCAGCTCTTTAACTGGTTGAGGCATTGAGTCGTGGATCTGCTTAGCAATTTGCTCTAGTTTTTTTGGATCAAACATATCAATTAAAACTCCTGAATATTTCCTACTATTCTATTTAATCACACAGAAGAAGTCGCCTCTGGCGTATAAAAAAAGGCCACCGAAGTAGCCTTTTTAATTGTTAATACGACTTAGAGATTACTTATTATCAGCTAATTCTCTGTGAGCCGCTTTTGCTTCGTCGACGCGAGCTAGTTTTTCTAGGTCTTTATCTTCAACGAACACTGGTAGAGGCTTATGCTTCTCTGCCAAGTAGCTGTAGATTACAGGCAGAACAAACAAAGTAAATAGCGTACCAATCGCAAGACCAGCCACAATTACTATACCAATACTGAAACGCTGAGCTGCACCCGCACCTGTTGCGTACATTAGTGGGATAAGACCTGCAATCATTGCTGCTGTTGTCATTAGAATTGGACGAAGACGAACTTTAGCCGCTTCCATTACTGCATCAATACGGGATTTGTTATTGTGAAGCTGTTCTTCTTTCGCTACTTCACAAATCAAAATACCGTGTTTAGTAATGAGACCAACCAACGTGATTAATCCTACCTGAGAGTAAATGTTCATCGATGCGGTTCCCCATGCCAGTGCGACAAGAGCCCCACAAATAGCCAGTGGAACGGACACCATGATAACCAACGGATCTTTTAGTGACTCAAACTGAATGGCTAGAACCAAGAAAATGATCGCTAATGCGAGACCAAAAGTTGCGTACAAGGCGCTACCTTCAGTTACGTATTGACGAGCTTCACCCATGTAATCGTGGTTGTAACCACTTGGTAATTTGGTATCTGCAATATTCTCAAACCAAGCAATAGCATCACCCATCGCCACTCCAGGTGTTGGAACGGCACCAATGGTAGCTGAGTTCAACTGATTGAAGTGTGGTAATGAGCGTGGCTCAGCAACAACATCAATAGTGATTAAACTGCCAAGTGGCACTGCGTTACCATCAGCTGCACGAACATAGTAATTGTTCATTGATTCTGGGTTTAGACGGTATTTACGCTCAACCTGAGGAATTACCTCATATGAACGACCGTTTAAGTCAATGCGGTTTACGTAGCCATCAGACATCATTGTGCCAAGAGTGATACCAATGTCTTGCATCGTCACTCCATATGCCCCTGCTTTGTCTTTGTCGATGTTAATTTTCATCGTGGCAGAGTCATAGTTTAAATCGAGGTCAGAGTAGACAAACTGAGGACTCGATTTCACGTCGGCAAGAATATCAGTCGTAATCGTAAACAAGCTCTCAAACGAGTTCGGAGTTGTGATAACGAACTGAATTGGTAAACCTGAACCTGCACCAGGTAACTCTGGCATTTGGAATGCAGTCACTGCCATTCCAGGTACACCACTTACGAGACCAGTAACACGGTTTGCTACTTCAGATTGGCTTGCTTCTCGCTCACTCCAAGGAACCATTGATGCAATACCAAAGGCTTGGTTTGAACTAGGCACACCTGTAAATACTTGTGCATACTTTACTTCAGGTTGATCTGAAAGAATCGCATTCACATCATTCATGGTGTTCTGCATGAAATCTAAGTTGGCGTTAGAAGGCGCAGTACCCATCAGCATGATTACACCTTTATCTTCTGAAGGTGCGAGTTCACTTGGGATAAACTTAAACAGCAACGGTAGTGTGCCGAACACGATCAGTGAAAAAACAATAACCACTGGTCGGCTCTTCATGATGCCACCAAGTATCTTCACATAGCCATTAGCCATTGCATCTAGGCCGTTATGGACCTTTTGCTCGAACTTACTTGGTTTCGCGTTAGCCTTAAGCATTTTTGAACACATCATAGGTGATAGTGTTAATGCGACAATACCTGATACGAAAACGGCTCCCGCTAATGTAAGAGCAAACTCTTTAAATAGCGAACCGGTGATGCCACCCATTAAAGCAATTGGGGCATAAACTGCGCCTAGTGTCAGTGTCATTGCGATAACTGGTACGGCAATTTCACGGGTACCGATAATTGCGGCGCGGAAAGGGGACTCTCCGAGCTTTATATGCCGGTCGACGTTTTCAAGTACAACGATTGCATCATCAACCACCAAGCCGATAGCCAGTACCATCGCCAGTAGTGTCATCAAGTTCCATGAGAAGCCCATCGCTTGCATTACCATTGCCACACCAATCAGAGATAGTGGGATAGTAACGATAGGGATAAGTACTGCTCGGAATGAACCAAGGAACAAGGTAATTACGATTAATACAATTAACGCTGCTTCAAGAATAGTTTTAATAACCTCTTGAATAGATTCATTAATGGCAATAGTCGAGTCATACATGACATTCATCGATATGTTGCTTGGTAAGTTCTTCTCTAGTTGAGGAAGAAGCTCAAGAACGTCGGCTGCAATGTTGATTGGGTTTGCACTCGGGGCTGCATTAATTGCAGCAACAACGGCTTCCTGACCATTCGCACTCGCTCGATAAACATCGTGGCTTTTCTCTAAAGAAACCTTAGCTATGTCAGAGAGACGAATGATTTCACCTTCGCCACTTTTTACCACTAAGTTCTCTAATTCTTCAGTGTTTGATACCTGAGTATCGGCACTGCCGTTATAAAGAACAAACTCACCCGTTGCTTGACCTGTTGCTGATTGGTAGTTATTGGCATTTAAGACCGTCATAACATCCGAAGCAGTCAAGTTTAATGCTGCCATTTTTGCTGGATCTAGCCATACGCGAAGTGCGTATTTCATACCACCATAAAGGTCAACTTTAGACACACCATTAACCGTAAATAGCTGCGGGTTAATTACTCGTTCTAGGTAATCGGTAATTTGGCTTGAAACCAATTCATCACTGGTAAAACCAATGTAGAGTACAGCCGTAGTCGAACCTGTCGACATGGTTACTGTTGGATCTTCAGATTCTTTAGGAAGCTGAGATCGTACAGAGTTAGTTTTAGCCAATATGTCCGACAGAGCTGCATTGGGGTCGGTGTTCAACTTCATATTTACCGTAATAGTAGAAGTACCTAATACAGAAGAAGAAGTCATATAGTCGATATTATCCGCTTGTGCCACTGCCTGCTCGAGAGGTTGAGTGATAAAGCCTTGGATAAGATCGGCACTTGCACCGTAGTAACCAGTTGAAACTGTTACTACGGTATTCGTCATTTCAGGGTATTCTCGCACCTGCATTTTGAAGATTGCTTGTAAGCCAAGTAATGCAATCAAAAAGCTGATGGATACCGCTAGAACTGGACGTTTTATGAAAACATCAGTAAAGCGCATTGTGCCTCCAATTACAGCATTGGTGTTTCAGACGGTGGAGTTAGAGAGTCGCTTTCAACGATCTTAACTTTTGCGTCATTACTTAAGCGAACTTGACCTGAAGTCACGACGATATCGCCCGGCTTCACTCCTTCAAGGATGTGCGCTTTATCTTTTGCTCTTTCACCTACTTTAACCACATGTTGTTTAACACGCATTTCGCCGTCCACATCTGAAATAATGTAAACATTATCGCCGTAGAGAGTGAATGTGATTGCAGTTTGAGGAAGTGTTACTTGGTTCTCAAGCTTCGGTAGGATGATGTTGGCACGAGCGAACATACCGCTACGAAGTTTACCGTCATTGTTTGGAATGTCGGCTTGAACTTCAATAAGACCACTTTGAACACTTACGGCTGGTTCAATTGCGCTGATAGAACCTTGGAATGGGCGTTCAGGGTAAGCATCAACATAAATATCAATTGCCTGACCAACGTTGATTCGAGAGATGTCATTTTGAGAAACAGTAAAGCGTAAGCGCATCACGGTTGTATCTTCTAAACGAACGATATCAGTGCCAGATTGTAGGTATTGACCTAGGTAAACATTACGAATACCCACTTTGCCATCAAAAGGTGCACGAATTTGGCGGCGTTCAATAGAGGCTTTTAAACTCTCAATATCAGCTGATAATGAGAAAAAGTTAGCTTCTGCATCATCGTAAGCTTCTTTAGAAATAGAGCCTTTCTTGAATAGACCTTTGTATCGCTTGTATTTAGCTTCAGCTGCAGGTAAACGAGCTTGAGTACTTTTCAGGTTCGCTTTTTCTACTTCTGAATCTAAACGTACAAGTTGTTGGTCTTTTTTAACGTCAGTACCAGATTCAAAAGAAATTTGGTCAATGATACCAGCAGTTTCATTTGCAAGAGTCACACCTTGGTTTGGTTCAATAAAACCTATTGCCTCAATAACTGGAACCCAGTCAACGGTGTCCACTTCCATAGCGGTTACTGGAAAAGCAGGTTCTGGCATATTTGCGAACGCTGCCATTTTTTGTTGGATATCGTGCATTCGATATCCAAAAACGCTACCGAATAGTACAAGTACAATTGATAGCATGATAATCCACTTTTTCATTCTTATTTGAACTCCAAGTTAGTGTTTAATTATTGCATCCCAACTGGCTTCAATAGCGGCATCTAATGCAGCATCATCCAATTGGTAAAAGCCTAAAGAATGCTTACGAGCTAGTGAAACACTAGCGGCTAAGCTCAGACCACTTAAAACTTCATTATCAAGTGGTTTAAAAAGTCCTTGCTCCTTACCTTCATTGAATAGCAGTTCGACCTGGGAAAACATGATTCGTTCTAATTCCCTAAATTGAGTGCAATGTGTTGTTGGTAAAGAATCGTATTGAATTCGATTTTTGATTGCAGCAAGGTTAGTCCCAGCTAAGTCCCATATGTTTAACCACATGGTTCGGTAGCGTTGTTTTATTGGTTGTGAATCATCAACGCCTTCTTGTACAGCATTCGCTACTCGTTGAGTAACTTGTACTCGAACTTCTTCAATTAGGTGTTCTTTATCATCAAAATAGCGATAAATAGTACCAGCGGCGACTCCTGCTTCTTTTGCTAGTTTATGCATGGATAAGCCTTGAAAGCCTACTTCTGCAATAAGAGCTTCAGCAGCAGAGAGTATCTGAAGACGTTTATCCTGAGATGTATTAATGGTCATAAAGCATCACCAGTGAATGAACGTTCATTCATTATAGCTTAAGAACCATACATTCATGCAACATAGTTTTGCATAATACTCGTAAAAAACTTGTAAAAGAGAACATAGCATTCCCTGTGTTGCAGCATTATTATAGGAATGTACCCCAATAAGACCTCGTTAAATTATGTTGAGAACTCAATGAAACTGAATCCAAGACAAGATGAAGCCGTGAAATACGTTTCTGGCCCCTGCCTCGTTTTAGCGGGCGCTGGCTCAGGTAAAACACGTGTAATCACTAATAAAATAGCTTACTTGGTTCAGCAGTGTGGGTATAAAGCTCGAAATATAGCCGCGGTAACCTTTACCAATAAAGCCGCTCGCGAAATGAAAGAGCGGGTGGGGCAAACTCTTGGCAAAAATGAAGCTAAAGGTTTGATAGTGTCTACCTTTCATACAATGGGCTTAACCATTATTCGAAAAGAGTACAAGGCACTTGGGTTGAAAGCTGGCTTCTCATTGTTTGATGACCAAGATCAGTTAGCACTATTGAAAGAACTGACTGAAACACAAATTGATGGTGATAAAGATCTGCTTCGCGCATTAATGAGCACCATCTCTAACTGGAAAAATGACATGTTGACGCCAGATCAGGCGAAAGCACGTGCTCAAGGTGAACAAGAACAGTTGTTCGCATTTTGCTTTGAGATGTATCAGAAACAGATGAAAGCTTATAACGCTCTAGATTTTGATGATCTGATCGCGATGCCTGTATTACTGCTGAAAACAAATCAGGAAGTACGTGAACGTTGGCAGTCACGTATTCGCTATTTGCTGGTTGATGAATACCAAGATACCAACACAAGCCAATATGAACTGGTTCGTTTACTTGTGGGAGATCGTGGTCGCTTGACGGTAGTAGGCGATGATGATCAATCCATTTACTCCTGGCGTGGCGCAAAACCTCAAAACTTGGTGTTACTTGGTGAAGATTACCCAAACCTGCGTCTAATTAAGCTTGAGCAAAACTATCGCTCAACCAGCCGTATTTTGCGTGCGGCGAACATCTTGATCGCTAATAATCCGCACGTGTACGAGAAGTCACTGTTCTCTGAGATCCCGGATGGAGAAAAACTCAAAGTATTAAATGCCAAGAATGAAGAACATGAAGCTGAGCGTATTACCGGTGAAATCATCGCACATAAGTTCTTAAATCGAACGGATTACAAGGCTTATGCCGTGCTTTACCGTGGAAATCATCAATCCCGTTTGATTGAAAAGGCCTTAATGCAAAATAGGGTTCCTTACAAAATCTCCGGTGGTACTTCATTTTTTGCTCGTGCTGAGATTAAAGACATCATGGCTTACCTGCGAGTATTGGTGAATCCGGATGATGACAATGCCTTCTTACGCATAGTGAATACACCCCGTCGCGAGATTGGCCCTGTTACGTTAGAGAAGTTGGGCAGTTACGCTAATATGCGTGGCAAAAGCTTATTTGAAGCCAGCTTTGAAATGGGATTGGAACAAACACTGACAGGTCGAGGGTTAGAAAATCTGCGCCGCTTTACTGATTGGATTGTTCGTATATCCGATAATGCTGAACGCGGCAATACTGTTGATGCTGTACGCTCTTTGGTTCGAGACATCAACTATGAAGACTGGTTATACGAAACTTCAGCTAGCCCGAAAGCGGCTGAGATGCGAATGAAAAACGTGTCAGATTTGTATAGCTGGATTGTCGCTGATTTAGAGGGTGACAATTACGATAAAGAAGAGAAAACATTAAGAGAAGTGGTTCAGCGCTTAACCCTGCGGGACATGATGGAGCGCGGTGAAGATGATGAAGATTCTGATCAGGTTCAATTAATGACGCTGCATGCCTCTAAAGGCCTAGAGTTCCCTTATGTTTATTTAATGGGGGCGGAAGAAGGTATTTTACCTCATCAAACGAGTGTGGATGAAGGCAATGTAGAAGAAGAACGTCGCCTTATGTATGTCGGTATTACTCGAGCTCAAAAAGAGCTGACATTTACTAAATGCCGTGAGCGTCGACAATATGGTGAGCTAATCAAGCCTACGCAGAGCCGTTTTTTAGATGAGCTGCCTTTTGAGGATGTAGAGTGGGAAAATATGAAGAAGCCGCAAACTGCAGAAGAACGTATGGAAAAAGGGCAGGCGCATATTGCCAATATAAGGGCGATGTTTAACAAGAAGTAAGGCGCTTAGCCTGTTGTGCTGCTGAAAAATGAAATACTAAAAAGGTGACCTTGTGGTCACCTTTTCTGTTTATGTTAGAAGCGGTTTGCTTCTTGGATTACAGACCCGCAATCATATGCTCAATAGCATCTACGATTTCGTCATCTGAACAATCCATACAAGAACCTTTAGCAGGCATTGCATTAAAGCCGTTGATCGCATGGTCTTTTAGGATGTCTTTACCTTGAGCAATACGAGGAGCCCAGTCTGCAGCGTCACCTGTTTTAGGTGCTCCGCTTACTCCAGAAGAGTGACAAGCAATACAGAACGTTCCGTATACCGTTGCACCATCTCTAGGGCCTGTAGGCTCTGCCTTAACAGGCTCACTACCAACTAAATAGACCTGACCTACTGGTTTGATGCGTTCAGCAATTGCATCTTGCTCAGCTTGGCTCAAGTTTGAAGCCATAGCTGCAGTAGAAAAAGTTAAAGCTGCGATGACAACGGTTAAAATTCGACGAGACATATCCATTAAACTCACTTTACATTCCCAAGGTAAGTACATGCTTACCAATTTATAGTGTTATAGCGGCATCTTGATCCAACTGCGCATGAGCTGCTGTTAAATCAATGTAAATAATGGGTGATTATATCCTGATAAGTTGTTGCAATAAACAACAACTTATACGCTTCAGCGCTTTGTCACGCTCAAACTAGGGGTTTATCACATATTAACTGTTGAAAAATAGACCAAACGATAAAAAAAGTAAAAAAAGTACTAGACGACATAGGGTGATATACGTATTATTCCACTCCGCCGACAGGGCATGCGCCTGTAGCTCAGCTGGATAGAGCGTTGGCCTCCGGAGCCAAAGGTCGAAGGTTCGAATCCTTTCAGGCGCGCCATCCGGTTACTTATTTCGATAAGTGAGAAATTGGCAATAAAAGAAATAATGGTGGCTATAGCTCAGTTGGTAGAGCCCTGGATTGTGATTCCGGTGGTCGCGAGTTCGAATCTCGTTAGCCACCCCATTCTTTCTTTACGAAATATCGGTAGCTTAGGCTTCCAGTGTTAACTCACTATCCCAAGAGTTAATACAAAATTAGTCGGTGAATAGCGCAGCTTGGTAGCGCATCTGGTTTGGGACCAGAGGGTCGGGGGTTCGAATCCCTCTTCACCGACCACTATTTCAATAATCGCTTTTAAAGCGGTTATATAAAAAATTAGTGGTGGCTATAGCTCAGTTGGTAGAGCCCTGGATTGTGATTCCGGTGGTCGCGAGTTCGAATCTCGTTAGCCACCCCATTAATTTTGGTAACTTTTTTAAGTTCCCTGTTTGATAAATCAAACGAAACATCTCGGTGAATAGCGCAGCTTGGTAGCGCATCTGGTTTGGGACCAGAGGGTCGGGGGTTCGAATCCCTCTTCACCGACCACTTTTAAGAAAGCTCGTCAGAAATGATGAGCTTTTTTTCATCTATAGATCACTAGATTGGAACCCAAGTGGGGTTCGCCTGATGTTCAAAGAATGTCTCTTAACCGATCACTTAAGAAGCCTCGTCAGAAATGACGAGGCTTTTTTCATTTCTAGAGACAAATATTTATTTCAAGATCCAACTCGTTTCCTTGATAATTCCTTCTTTCCAATGATTAATTTCACACTTTAGATAAATACCTCAACGCGATCGCCATTTCCTACTAGTCTCTATTGTGGGTGTTTATTGCATGAAATCATCTGTGAATTAAAATGCCGCTTTTTACCTATATTTATGAATTTAATAACTACTTAATCTCAAGTTTATGGTTTTTATGTTCGTATGGTGTTTGTTTAGTGGTTGATGTTTCCGTTGTGTTAAATTTTAGGTTAGTGAATATTTATTATTGGAATGGTGATGGCTGATTTATATTTCCCGATGATTTGACTTGTTTAGCCTCAGTTATAGTTTGAGTTTTAGTCTTTGTTGCATATGGAATGTCGTTCTAAAATTATATTATATGTTTGTCTTTTGAATAGTTATGCGTAGCTTTTGCTTTCAAATCGTCGAATATCGACTTTTTATCCTAATTTTGTTGCTTTTGTGTGAATTATTTGCCAAATTGTTTGCCGTATAAAATATCAGAACAATATTCTGATATGAATGGATTCAATTTTGCAGACAGGGCAGAAAGCTGCCATAGCAGTAGAGGTCTGGTAATGTCACTTTTAGAAGTTAAAAACCTTCGAATCGAATACCCATCTCGTCATGGAGTTCATGCCGCCGTTAAATCGTTGTCGTTCAATATTGAACGTGGAGAGATTGTCGGCGTTGTTGGCGAGTCTGGAGCGGGTAAATCGACAGTTGGTAACGCTGTTATTGATTTATTAAGCCCTCCTGGTCGCATCGCTAGTGGTGAAGTTTTCCTTGATGGTGAAAAAGTATCAGGGCTATCTCCTGAACAAATGCGGAAAGTACGTGGCTCTAAAATTGGATTTATCTTCCAAGACCCAATGACGTCGCTTAACCCACTATTCACCGTTGAGCAGCAATTAAAAGAAACGATCCATGCCAATATGAAGGTATCGGACGCTGAAGCTTATCAACGTTCATTAGATCTAATGAACCAAGTGGGTATCCCACAACCAGAAAACCGTCTAAAGCAGTATCCGCACCAATTCTCTGGTGGTATGCGTCAGCGAGTCGTGATTGCGATTGCGCTAGCCGGCGAGCCGGATTTGATCATTGCAGATGAACCAACCACAGCTCTAGATGTATCGATTCAAGACCAAATTCTCGGTTTGATCCGTGATCTATGTATTAAGAAAAACGTAGGCTGCATGTTGGTAACACACGACATGGGTGTTGTCTCTAACGTGACTGACCGTGTTGCGGTTATGTACCGCGGTGATTTAGTTGAATTTGGTCCAACTAAGCAAGTATTGGGTACTCCTGAGCACCCGTACACACACAGTCTTATCTCAGCGGTTCCCCGTTCAGATCGTAAACTCGATCGTTTCCCTCTTGTGAGCTACATCGAAGAAGCGCATGAGATGGAACCTCTTGATGTGAAAAACCACTGGTTAGGTCAAAGTCAGGACCACCGTGATTACACTGGCCCACTACTGAATGTTGAAAACGTAAACTTACGCTTTACCACCAAGGACTCTTTCTTTGAGAGTCGTCGTGAGTACGTTCAGGCGTCAAACAACGTGAGTTTTGAAGTGCATGAAGGTGAAACGTTTGGTTTAGTTGGCGAGTCTGGTTCAGGTAAATCCACCATCGCACGTGTTATTGCTGGTTTATATGCACCTAACTCTGGCAAGGTAACCTTCGAAGGTATTGACCTTACTGGGCTGAAATCTGAAAAAGAGCGTCGTCCGATGCGCCGCCAAATGCAGATGGTATTCCAAAACCCGTACACGTCAATGAATCCACGTATGAAGATTTTTGACATTGTCGCAGAGCCAATTCGCTTCCATAAGCTGACTCGTAACGAGAATGAAACTCGCCAGATTGTTCATGATCTGTTGGAACACGTAGGTCTTGGTGTGATGGCTGGTGTCAAATATCCGCACGAATTTTCTGGTGGTCAGCGTCAGCGTATTTCTATCGCTCGTGCTTTGGCTACGCGTCCTCGTTTATTGATTTGTGATGAACCAACATCGGCATTAGACGTATCAGTACAAGCGCAAATCCTTAATTTATTAAAAGATCTACAAGACGAACTGAACCTCACCATGCTGTTTATCAGCCATGACTTACCGGTTATTCGTCAGATGTGTGATCGTGTTGGTGTGATGCAAATGGGGACGTTACTGGAAGTAGCCCCTACTGAGCAGTTATTCAACTCACCACAGCATGCATACAGTCAACACCTGATTTCTTTGATGCCTGAATTTACAGGCTTACGAGAAGAAAAAGCAGTGGCGAAAGCCGCAATATAAAAAGTTTCAAGCGGTCAAGAAGTACAAGGCTGTACTTGAAAAACAATAACAGACGCAAATACAACAACTAGGGATCTGGATTCCCGCATGAAGGAGTTATGCAATGAAAACCATGAAAAGCAAATTAGCAGTAGCTTTGATGGCAGCTGGCCTAAGTTTTAGTGCAGCAGCAGCAGATATTACCGTTGGCTACGCAGCTGACCCAGTATCACTTGACCCGCACGAGCAGCTATCTGGTGGCACACTGCAAATGTCTCACATGGTGTTTGACCCTCTAGTACGTTTCACACAAGAAATGGACTTTGAAGGCCGCCTAGCATCAAGCTGGGAACGTGTTGATGACACTACGTTCCGCTTCAATCTACGTCAGGGTGTTAAATTTCACTCTGGTAATGAACTAACAGCTGATGATGTTGTGTGGACTTTTGAACGTCTACAAGCTTCTCCAGACTTTAAGTCAATCTTCTCTCCATACGAAAAAATGGTAAAAGTGGATGACTATACGGTTGAGCTAGTATCAAAAGCGGCTTACCCACTTGTATTGCAAACAGCAACGTACATTTTCCCAATGGACAGCAAGTTTTACTCGGGTAAAACAGCGGCTGGTGCAGACAAGTCTGAACTTGTAAAACACGGTAATTCATTCGCATCTACGAACGTATCTGGTACTGGTCCATTCATTGTGACTCAACGTGAACAAGGCGTTAAGGTGACATTTGAGCGTTTCGGTGATTACTGGGATACAGAAACTGAAGGTAACGTAGACAAGCTAACACTTGTGCCAATTAAAGAAGACGCGACTCGTGTTGCTGCTCTACTTTCTGGCGATGTAGATATGATTCACCCTGTTGCGCCAAACGATCACAAACGTGTTAAGAAAGCGAAAAACATTGATCTAGTGACTCTGCCTGGTACTCGTATCATTACGTTCCAAATGAACCAAAATAGTAACGAAGCACTTAAAGATGTACGTGTTCGTCAAGCTATCGTTCATGCAATTAACAATGAAGGTATTGTTAAGAAGATCATGAAGGGCTTCGCAACGGCTGCTGGTCAACAAAGTCCAACAGGTTACGCTGGTCATAATGAAGAGCTAGTGCCACGCTACGATCTTAAAGCAGCTAAGAAGCTGATGAAAGAAGCGGGTTATGAGAAAGGCTTTACATTAACAATGGCTGCGCCAAACAACCGTTACGTGAACGATGCGAAAGTAGCACAAGCTTCTGCTTCAATGTTGTCTAAGATTGGTATCAAAGTTGATCTTAAGACGATGCCTAAAGCGCAATACTGGCCTGAATTTGACCTATGTTCTGCTGATATGATGATGATTGGTTGGCACGCAGATACTGAAGATTCAGCGAACTTCAATGAGTTCTTAACAATGACTCGTAACGAAGAAACGGGTCGTGGTCAATACAACTGTTCTGGTTACTCAAATCCAGAAATGGATGCGATTGTAGAAGCATCTAACGTTGAAACTGACCCAGCTAAGCGTGCGAAAATGCTGAAAGGTGTTGAAGCTACACTTTACAACGACGCTGTATTCGTACCGCTACATTGGCAAAGTGAAGCGTGGGGCGCAAAGTCTAACGTAGGTGCTGCAGACGTTGTAAACCCTATGGTTATGCCTTACTTCGGTGACCTAGTTGTAAAATAATCTAGCTTGCTAGAATAGAGAGCCTGTCGGTTCAGGCTCTCTAATTACTTTAATAAGTAAATCATTAAGTTTCGGTATTTAGTCTTCCTTTCAGTCTGGCTAGATACCTTTTTTAAGACTGAAATATTGAATCCAACTATGTTGTTTTGTTGGATTATCATGGATAGAAAAGGGGCAAGGAATGGTTACGTTTCTGGTCAAGCGCCTGTTTCAGGCACTGATAGTGATGTTTGTGATCAGTTTGGTGGCGTTTGCCATTCAGGATAACCTGGGCGACCCGTTACGTGAGTTAGTCGGTCAATCTGTTTCAGAGGCAGAGCGTCAAGCACTGCGTGATGAACTCGGCTTAAATGATCCCTTCGTTACAAAATACACTCGCTTTGTAGGCGCTGCTATACAGGGTGATCTTGGTACTTCGTACTTCTTCAAACGTCCCGCTGTGGATGTAATCTTAGACAAATTAGTCGCAACGCTTGAGCTTGTATTAGGTGCTTCGATTATTATCGTTTGTTTGTCTATTCCTTTAGGTGTTTACTCCGCAATTCACCCTAAAAGCTTTTTTACTAAATTAATAATGGCCGGTAGTAGTGTAGGTATTTCGGTACCAGTATTCTTAACGGCAATTATGTTGATGTATGTATTCTCTATTGAATTAGGCTGGTTACCCTCTTTTGGTCGAGGTGAAACTGCAAACTGGTTTGGTTGGGAATCTGGCTTCTTAACGCTAGATGGCTTAGCGCATCTAGTGCTTCCAAGTATTGCTTTAGCTTCAATCATGCTGCCTTTATTTATTCGTCTTGTACGTTCTGAAATGTTGGAAGTGTTGAGCTCGGAATACATCAAATTCGGTAAGGCAAAAGGCCTAGCGTTAAATAAAATTTATTACCAGCACGCTTTAAAAAATACCATGCTACCTGTATTGACAGTTGGTGGTGTTCAAATTGGTACTATGGTCGCATACACCATTCTTACTGAAACCGTTTTCCAGTGGCCAGGTACTGGCTTCCTTTTCCTTGAAGCAATAAACCGTGTGGATACCCCACTTATCACGGCATACGTTATTTTTGTTGGTCTGATTTTCGTTGTGACTAACACCATTGTTGATTTACTTTACGGCGTAATTAACCCAACAGTGAACATCACAGGGAAAGGAGCATAATCATGGAACAAACATCGACAGTGCCATCTCGCTGGGAGCGATTCAAGCAGTCAGATATTCTGTACTATTTCTTACGTGATAAAGTCGCGATGGTGAGCTTTGCTATTTTTTCCGTCTTTTTGGTGATGGCTTTAGCAGCTCCTCTTGTAGCACCAACTGATCCATATGACGTGACGTCTATTGATATTATGGACTCTGAACTTCCACCGTCGTGGATGGAAGATGGTGAAGAACGTTTCCTTTTAGGCACTGATGAACAAGGTCGTGATATTTTATCGACTATGCTTTATGGCTCTCGTTTATCTCTGACGATTGGTTTCTTAGCGGTAGGCTTACAGTTAACGCTAGGTATTATCATTGGTTTATCGGCGGGTTACTTCGGTGGTCGTATTGATAGCTTCTTAATGCGTTTTGCTGACGTTCAACTTTCATTCTCGACTATGATGGTAGCGATCATTGTTTCTGCCATATTCAAAGCGAGTTTTGGTAGTGATTTTTACGCTCAATATGCAGTTGTCATGCTGGTGGTGATCATAGGTGTGGCAGAATGGCCACAATATGCACGTACTATTCGAGCATCAGTATTAGCTGAAAAGAAAAAAGAGTATGTGGAAGCTGCGCGAGTGATGGGCTTCAAAGCCCCACGAATTATGTTCCGTCATATCTTGCCTAATTGTCTATCGCCTATCTTGGTTATCTCTACGGTACAAGTGGCAAATGCCATTATGTCGGAAGCGGCACTTTCTTTCCTTGGTTTAGGTTTACCGGTTGATCAACCTTCGTTGGGTGCGTTAATCAGTACTGGATTTAACTACATTTTCTCTGGAGCATGGTGGATCACAGCTTTCCCTGGTGTGCTACTGGTAACGTTAGTTCTGGTTATCAACCTACTTGGTGACTGGTTACGTGACGTATTTAACCCTAAAATTTATAAAGGGTGATCAGATCCAATTGATTTTTAATCAAAAAACTCACTAAACTAAGAGTCGTAAGCAATTACGGCTCTTTTTTTGCTTATAAGTTAATAGTACTTATTAGTTTATAGTAAATAGAGTTGTGACGAGAAAATGGAATTCATTTTTTATCGACACTCCATCGATAATAATTTAACTCTTGAAGGTTCAGAGTGATGGGAATAAAGATGACAACTACAGCAGCGATAGAATGTGGGTTTAGAAAACACTATCACTTTGGCGTGTTCGCTTTTGCAATGTTGCTTTCAAGCCAAGCGAACGCAGAGTCTTTTTTATGTGATGCTACTCAAGCAAGTGAAAACCAACTGCCAGTATTAGAACAAGCTTGTCCAATCGGTAAAGGTTTGTGGGGAAGCTCTGAGCCTAAAGGGCATACTCAAAATGACTTATTTTGGGTGCAGTGTGGTTTGTTGGCGAAACCATTATCATTAGAAAAAGCCAAACCTATCTATAAGAATATTTCGACCAATGTATGGATGAAACCTGAAGCAAAAGGTTTTCGCTGTTTAATTGGTCCGTATCAAACCTATTCTGATGCAAAAAAAGAGTTAATGGGTGTTCGTAAAGTTGAAGGTTATGAAGAAGCATTTATCCGAATGGTTGATAAATCCGCTCCTAAAAAATCTCAAGCTCAGCCTAAATCATCAGCAAAGCCTAAGGTAAAAGCACCAGTAGTAACGGCTACAGCTTCTCCTAAACTGTATACAGACTCGAAAGAGGCAATGAAACCTAAAGTAGAACCTAAAGCTGCCAACTCAGTTGCTTCTATCTCTGCTACACCGACACTTAAGGCCCAAATGCCTAAACAGGGTGATGGAAACATCAATGTTCAAATTCGCCTGCAAACCAATATCTCAGGTAAAACATACTCAGTCCCTTACTTAAACGATAACGAACACCAGTTCTATATGGAGCAAGGTAAGCCGTGGAGCCGTTTAGATTATGATGGTGCTAAATTAGTGTGTTATGAACTGGGAATGGGTCTGGCTACGGAAGAGCAATGGCAGAGGCTACTTGAATCGAAAGTCATGGAAAAAGAAGACTGGCCAATGCATTTACCTTATTGGGGCTTGTTGAAAAAAGGCTTATTTACCAATGGTAATATCACTCAATTGAAAGGTTCATCATTATTGAATGTGCTGTGTGTGAAATAAGCGTTAATCATTTAGTAATTCCTTCATATAAAAGAAAACCCCGCAATTGCGGGGTTTTTTATAGGTATTACATTATTAATTTAGCTTAGTGAGCTAATTATTCGTTATTACCTGTGCCTGTCCACTCAATGTTGAACTTAACCGCTTCCAAGTATTCGCCATTGCTGTCTTTTACCTTACCAATAATGCTGTATACGTTGTTAACAGTTAGTGCTGGTAAGTCAAAGTCAACAGACGCATAGCTGACGCCGTTTTCTTCATTTGTGTAGCACTCAATCGCAGAGCCATTGAATTCTTCAGATTTAATTCTACCGATATCTTCACCAGTGAAGTAAAAGCCTGAGAAAAACTCATTAATAGTCGCACAGGTAAAATCATTATTTGGAACATCAAAGGATAAACCTGCATCCATTGCGTTACTGTCATTCGGGTTAGAATTTTCATTCAACGCCAAACCAATAGTACCTAAGTTATACGTTAGATCTTGTTCTGCTGGTAAGTAAGCAGCGAAATAACGTGCATCTGGACCCATTTCAGAAGTCACATTGATACGCTTTTCGATGTCTGCTTTGTTGCTGAAGTATGTGTAACGTTCTGCTGAATCTTCTGTAGCATCTTTCATTCGGTGAATGATTGTTTTAGCACCGCTAGAAATATCATCAGCGTCTTCAAACACTTCTACTTGGAAGGTTTCAACTAGGTTTTGACCATCTTCTACGAACTCAAATGTCGCAAAAAGCTTACCGTCGATAACGTCATAAGTTGCGTTTTCAGTTTGAGTATCAGCTGCAGAACATGTTGTCTTATTCGCGATGCTTCTTACATTACCTAGAACGATGCCATTTTCAAACTTAATCGAATCACACCAGATGCTTGCGTAGTTTTGCTCGCTTTCACCGTTTGAACTGCCGTGCTCTAGCATGTACCAAGTCTTACCTTCAAGAGGGTGAAGATCAGGTTCTGGTAAAGCACCTTCTTCAATTACAGGCAGGTCAAAAGTAACGGTAGTCCATTCACCGTCTGCATGGACGTTATCAGAAGCATCAATGCTTAGTTTGCCGTTAGATGCTGTTGATGTTGGTGTACCCGATAAGATAACTTGAGAAAAATCATCAGAGTATTCTGCAGTGACACCACTTGATAGGAATTCTTTATTGAGGCGAGGCTGAGTTCCAAACTTAATCTCGTCACTCTCAGGATCTGTAAATAAACCTGTGATATCAAGAGTCATGTTTGAAATTGGTGTACCTACTTGAAAGCTCCAATCATTAGTAATTTGAGCCTGCAATTCGATAAATTTTTCTGAGTTTTCATCAGGAAGCTCATTGCTGGCAACAATTTTAACTTCTAAGAGAGTGCTTGTTGGAGTCTGTGATAACTCACCTTTTGAATTAGTATCAAAGGCTTGCAGCTCTATGGTAAATGAACCTGCAAGTTTGACTTCAAGAGTTTCAGAGTAAACAAAAAGTGAATTGTTACGGTAGCTTACCTTTATGCCAGCATTTTCAAGAGCTGTATTTGGAATTAATGATACTTCGACTGAAGATCCGCTTTGTAAGTCGTTATCATTGAATAATGTATTTCCTTCTTCATCGACTAAGCTGATGAATGTCTCGGTAAATGGTACTCCAACCTGAAGGTTTAGGTCATTTAGATCTTGTTGAGCACTGTTTTTAATAACAGAGTTAACCGTCAAGAGTTGGTTGCTAATGATTTCAGGAATAAGCGTATCACCAGTACCAGTATCTTCAATAACAGGTTTTAAATCGTTGTTTGCTAGTTCTTCAGGAGTTAGCGTATCAACGATCGCATCGGCTTCTTTTGCGAATTGATCGGATTTTTCTACATAAGTAGCTGGGTTAGCCGCTTTCGATTCCGTTAGGATTTGTGCTGTTTTGTGTAGTTCAGCATTTGCATCAGCACCTGAAACGAAATCTGAGTAAGGGTCGATAGGCGCTTCTTCTGTACCACCTAGAGCAGTGCTAACAATCGCCATCGCTTCTTCTTCTGTAACAGGTACTGCTTCAGTACCTTTAGCCATTTCGATTGCAACTAAATCAGTAATTGGTGAAATAACTTCTGATGAAGTTGGTGCACGGAACACAAGCTCATGAGCCATTGCTTGAGCAGGGTGATCCATATCGATTGTGTATTTACCTGCGTATTTGCTGCTATCGTGATTAACTAGTGCAGTTTGTACCGTGCCACCAGGTGTTAATGTTTGAAGTGCTAGTGCACCTGAAACGTCGCCAGATATCTCAATTTGACCTTGGTCGTTGGTAAGACCGAAAATAACGTCAGAGCCAATGTCTAGAACACCATTGTTGTTTTTATCGTCAAAAACGACCGCTTGATTAAAGTAGCCATCAAAGCCTGTAATGATTACTCCGCCTGGAGTTGGAGTGCCTGAACCACCATCAGAACCGCCACCACAACCTGTTAACGCTAAAGCCACTGACGCTGTTAATAAACTAACCTTTTTCATGAGATACCTTTATTTGAGTTTATAAACTCATTGTTATTTTGAGTTAACATCCATTTATCTTGGCGATGTTTTAACAGGTGAATTTAATAAATTCAATGCACGTAAAATCACAAAAAAACCGTAAAATTTAATTGAATTTTATTTCCATCTATCACCTTCAGTTGAGGTTTTCTTTTCATTACTATTCCGCCCATCAATGAAAGGTTAGGGATGTAAAATGAAAAAGTGGATATGCCTAGGTTTAATGCCAATGGCGGTTTTGGCTCAGGATGATGATCGTTTAAATAGTAGCCAAACGGATAGCAGTAAAGATAGTTACGGGTACTCTTACTTTACTGTAGGAATTGAGAACGTCACATACCAAGAATACTTTGGTGGATTAACGTCTGAAGTGACGGTGACCAACCCTGTACTTAATACCGGCGGTCTGTATTACATTAATGATAAGTATGACTTTTCTATTGATGCGCTAGCCTCTTTTTCTCCTCAAAATGGTACTGAAGATTGGACTAATAATGGTAGCGTTATTCAAAACAATCAGCTGGAATATTTAAAAACAGCCACCAATATACAGCTGCATTATAAAGTGAATGATCGCTGGAGAATCATTGGTGGACCTTCTCTTACGTATCAAACCTTCACTCGCTATGGTGTGAAAAACCATACTGCGGACGGCAATAAGTTTTTTTATGGAACTTGGGAAGAAACCTCAACCGATATCTTTCTTGATGTAGGTATCGCCTATGATGACGGCACTCTATATCGAGATGATAAATGGCATGTGAGTGGCAAAGCGACAGTCGGCTTACCAGTCTGGAGTGTGACCAGCAATACACAATTCCCAGATACGGATTTTTATGACTTTGGCTTTAGAACCGCACTAGAAGGGACGGTCAGTTATGAAGTGGCACCTGGCTTTCATTTAGGTTGGTATGCGATGTTTGGTTATGAAAAGCGCTTTGAATCAGATCCGGAGACTGTGACAACCAGTTACTGTAATACCATGGTTGATGGTAAGTGTACGGAAATGATTACCGAAAATAAAAAAGCGACTCTGCCTGAAGCCGATACTTATACTTTCAGTACAGGCTTGCAGGCGTTGTGGAGTTTCTAAGATAAAGGGTCAAGGGGTGACATACTTAACGTTCATCTTAATTTCTTCAACTTTATGAGCAAACTCGGCTCTAGGGCGGAGAATAATACTGAATATTTCTCCGTCTTTAAACTCGTGATAGTTTAAGAAGTCGACGTCGAAAAATGAGTACCATTTTTGCCATTGAGGGACAAAAACCTCCGCACATTCTATTGGCTCATTCTGTTCTCCAGTCGTTTGACCAATAATGTCACCGTAAACACCTTGCCCTGCCACAGATATATAATTAAAGCCGGTAAGCAAATCATTACATGTAACGTTAATTTGTTTTGATTGGATGTTTAAATCACCATCCATTATATCAGGGTTGCTAGGATTAGATTGTTGGTAGTTACTGAGGTGCATACCAATAACGCCAAGGTAATAGCGCCCATTTGTCGCTAAGTACATGTAGTCATGGGGTGTCATTTGCAAACTATGCTGCCCAGTTATAGTGTTAATGCGTTGCTCTATCTGTGTTCGGCTGGATCCTAAAGTGTAAGTTTCATAATGCTTACCAGTGAGAACACTGGCGACATAAGCGGTCGAGTACTTAGGTGAGTCAGGATATTTCTCAAGAATTCGCCATGTCATGTCGGAATCAAAAGGAGACAGACTGCTAGTGGTGATTAAATCACCTTCGCTGACATGGTAGTTACCGATTAAACGTAGATCATTTTCTTGTGGGCAAGTCGTTAATGTTTTTGAGGCGGCGAAAAACACCTCGTCATTGATAAACTTAAACGCTTCACAGTAAACCACTTCGTAATTGTAATTCTTCCCCGCTAAATTATTGGTCGTTTCTAGGCGAAACCAAGTGTGACCAATTAGTGGGTGTGAAGTGTCTTCTTCTAAGCCGGAATAAACGAAAGGTAATTGAAAGGTTACAGATACCCATGCATCTTCTTCTGATCCATGGTGGCTGTCTTTTGCTCGTATAATAATTTGAGTTGGCGGTTTTCCAGCTTTTGGTGTGCCTTGTATTTGAAGGTTCCCAGAGCTTCCCGATACAGAGAATGAAGGGTGATTGATTGTCATTTGAGTGGTGAGCAAATCACCATCAGGATCTTCAAATAACCCCGAAATATCCAAAGAGTAATTAACTGGCGAGCTTTCAGTGAACACCCATTGGTTTATTTCATTTTGAATGCTTTGTTGCGTCGCTAGGTTAATTTCAGGTTTGCGATTTTTATCTTTTAGCTGAGTTGGGTCATCGGTTTTGATGACCAATGTTTCCCCTGAGCCAGAAAAGCTAAGGGGCTCAGTTGTTTCTTGCTTTTGTTTGATAGGAGAAGAGGAAATATTATTAGTGTTTTGCGCTTCTTTATCATTATCTTTTACTAATGTTTCAGGCTCATTCTGCTTTGGTGAGTGAAACTTAGTCGTTGAACCGTTGTGAGAGTATTCACCGGCATTTGATGGTTCTGTATTCACAGTATCGGTGAATGGCACCTCATTACTTTCTTTCGATGATAGAAAAGAAGGTAAGCTGATAAGAACCGCCCACCCAGCCACAATGACAAAGCCTATTCTCTTTTTCATTAGTTATACCAGTTTGCTTTGAAGCCAGCTTCGAGAAAACTTAAGGTCTTTTTCGATTAGGCTATCGCTGCATTCCAGTAATTGGCTGATTTCTTGATTACGCATCCCCATTAAGTATTTGAGCTTTAATGCTTGAGACTGGCGAGGGTAGCGCAGGCTGAAGCTATCAAGAGCCTTATCCATGATGACAAATTGCTCAAACCTGTCGTCGTTATCAGCGTTGACCAAGGTAAGTTGTTGTCTTTTTTGAGCCTGAAGGTGGCGAGCATTATCGATTAATATCTGTCTCATGACTTTGGCGGCCATTAAAAAGAAATCTCTTTTATTGCTAATCGACTGTAAGTTGGATGACGACATTTTAAGGTAAGCATCATGTATGAGTGCTGTCGTACTGTTCATACTGTCGTTTAATACTTGGTTATCATCCCCGTATTTTTGTGCGTTTCTAACACGTTCTTCGAGAGCAATATGGCGAAGCTGAAGGTAAGCGAATTTATACAGTTCAGTTTCTGCACTTTTGTTACCTGATTGCCATTCATTTATGATTTGAGTGAGATCTGCCGTTGCTGTAGCCATTAGATATTCGACCCTACTTTGTGGAATTCGGAAACTGACAATGTGTCGACTTTATGGGAGCCATCGCCGTTTAGCGAGATAGATTGACGGAATCGATACAAGATCCCTTCGTCCCACTCTTTTCCTGCTGGAAGATATTCCCAAGTCGTAAAATGTTGATTGGGTATTGAGTCATACCAACGAACTTGAGTGTTTAATTGCGCTAAAGATGCCGTATTTTCTGGGTTGTTTAACCACCACATATCACCATATTGTTGAGTGACATCAGTGATATAGTGTGCAGCATTTGTAGAGCAGCTATCCTCAATCATTTCTGCCTGTAAGATGGTTTTGTTATTAATGTATAAGCATTGTTGAACCATATCAGTTTGCTCATATATGGTGTGTTGCCAGAACCCTTGGTAAGGAATAGTGTCACCTTTGCCTGATGCCGGGTAGGTGAACCAGATCATTTCGCGTTTATTGGAATGCCTAATGTGTTCATTTTTTCCCAACCCTTGTATTTTCTCCATCAACAGTTGAGTAGTTGGATCAAAATCTAGCGCAACGGTTCTGTACTTCCAGTCGCCTTCGTCGTCATAATCTTCAATGGCGAAGCCACTGAGATCATTACGAGTACAACCTTTTGCCGCGCACCCGATCAGACCACTCCAGCCTTCAGTATTCTCTATCGGCTCTCTTATTATCTCACTTGTTAGCTTGCCTGGGACAAGGTTGCACCCTTTAAAATAATCGCCAATGCTCGGGTATTGAATGAGTTCATCGTCTGTTACTTTGTAATCAGTACTGCCGATTGGACCATGATATTTTGGGTTGTTTGCATGGGCTAAATCATACATACAAGTTCTGCCCGCCCAATCTTTTTTCATGATGATGATATTGCTCATCTTGATGTTTTTAGGCGAAAAGATGACTTCATCTGAAGTGAAATTTTTCTTTATGTACTGCTGGCTTTGGTTTAAATGTTCGGTTGCCTCTTTGGTTGATACTAGCTCTAACCCAAGAGAATACCCAATACTGTCTAAATAACTGATATCAATGCTTTTTAATTTTTTTTGAAATTCAACATCAGATAAAATTTTACTAGCAAGTACAATCTCCTCACGATTCTCGGGTGTGCTATCTAGCGACAACAAGAGCCGAGTCATATTAATGCTGCGACTTGGCTTAGTGGACGAAAGGGTCGGGGTAATGACTTGTTGAGCGGATAACGTTGTTAAAAGGTAGCCCGAGCTATCATTGCCGATGAAGAAACTGATGATGTCACCGGGGTTGTACTCAAAGGCTCCTTTATTAGTGGTACCTGATAAATTAGAGCTAGTTTCGTAATACAAACCAGAGACAGGTGAATCAATAAAGTATCCAGTTTGAGTTTCTGGCTGTGCGCTGACTACGAAACTGGAAAAGCAGCTTAACGCTGCGAGTAAATAAAAAGCCTTCATTTTTATTCTTAAAATCCTTCTATTTAGGTGTTTAATAAAGCTATAAAGCTATAAAGCTATAAAGCTATAAAGCTATAAAGCTATGGTGTTGTGCAGCCTTCAGTGCAGTTCCTTTTCAGTACTTGCTTTTCCGGTGTAGGAGTTAGCATGGCTAGCAACATTTTCTGCTTGATGTCTTTCGGTATATTTGGATTAGATAAAATACGCCTACGAGTCAGTTCCAACATGCTGTTGACAGACATTTGGGCCGAATCACTGCCTTTGGCATGGAAGAGCAAGCTGGTGACTTCATACATCATGTTTTCTGCAATCTGTTTTTCTTGTGCCAACTGCTGGTTTTGATAAATCAGCATGCTAGAAAGTGTGGTGCCAGAAAGCAGCAACAAACAAGAAAGTGCACATTGAACTGGTCTGCGGCAGAAAAGCATTTTAGCCGTATAGAAAGGCAAGTGTGCTTTTTGCGATATTGGGCGGCATGCCAATAGGCTTTCAATATCGAGGCGCATTTCTGCAACGGTTGAATAGCGATCTTTGATCTGGTGCTGTATTGCTTTATCGGTGATATGAGCAATGTCAGACGTTGGCTTCTCTATAGGGAATAGCAGGCTGAGAATTTTACCTAATGAATACACATCGCTTTGTTGAGTCAAATAGTCGCCAGCCATTTGTTCTGGACTAGCATAGGCTTTGCTGTACGCCGTGAGCAGTGTGTGTTTTGATTTACTCGACTGGCTGACTTTTTGAGTCAAGTTGAAGTCGAGTATTTTTGGTGACGTATTCGCATCAATGAGTATATTTTCAGGCTTCAAGTCAGCATGTAAGATCTGATTCTGATGAGCATGCTCAATTGCTAAGCAAATATCTTTAAAGAGATTGAGCTTTTTATTCTGCGTGAGGGGTGTAGAGGCTAAGTACTGACATAAAGTCTGACCTTCAACACGCTCCATTACAATATAGACTGAGCCTTCATAAACACCACCATCGAAAACTTTAGCGATGTAAGGGTGGTTTAAATGAGCTAACAGCTGAGCTTCATCAAAAAGCGACTTTTTACCTAGAATATGGGTTAATGCTGGCTGAATGAACTTAATAGCTAAGTCTTGCTCAAATGTTTTATCAGCACGGCTGGCGGCGTAAACAATCCCCATCCCACCACGACCCAATTCATGAGTTATATGGTATTTATGAATAAGAGTATTGGTTAAGTCTAATTCGATACTCGTTGCTTGGTGCGCGTGAAAGCCGAGCAATTCGGTAAATTGCTCTGATTCTTTATTCACCGCAAGCAGTGGAGAAACTTGCTTGAAAAGCTCAGGTTGAAGTGATTTTAATTTTTTTAGATACACTTCTTTGTCTGAGACGGATAAATCCATGAGGTGATAAAAGACCTCTGTGGGACTTTGAGCTGACATTGTTACTACTGATAATATTGTATTTATTAGTTTTGCATTCTATAAGAAAGACGGCTCCATCTTGAAGATATTATTTAAATGAATACAAAAAAACCCAGCATCAACTGGGTTTTTTATAAAATTTAGCAACAATTAACGCATTGTTACAAACTCTTCACTACCGGTTGGGTGAATCGCAACCACTGAATCGAAATCGGCTTTTGTTGCGCCCATCTTCATTGCAACACCAAAACCTTGGATCATTTCATCAACAGTAAAACCGATGCCGTGTAGACCAACAACCGTTTCTTCTTCTCCAGCGCACACTAGCTTCATTTTACAAGGCTGACGGTGCTTCGTTACTGCTGTATACATAGCAGTAAAGCCAGAAGTGTAGACTTTGATATTGTCTTTGCCGTATTGCTCTTCAGCTTCTTGTGTCGTTAGACCAATGGTGCCGATAGGCGGGTGGCTAAATACAACCGTTGGAACTAAGTTGTAATCCATTTTCGCGTTGGTTTGACCGTTAAATAAACGCTCAGACAATTGACGACCCGCTTTAATCGCAACAGGAGTCAGCTCAATGCCGCCTTCCATGATGTCGCCAACACAGTAAATACCTTTCACGTTTGTTTCTTGGTATTCATTAACCTTAATGTAGCCACGATCGTTCGTTTCAACACCTGTAGACGCAAGGTTAATTGCATCCGTTGCTGGGTGACGACCAATTGCCCAAATAAGTGTATCTACGTTTTGGCTTTCACCATTTTCTAGATGTAGAGTCAGGCTGCCATCCGCTTCTTTTACCACTTCTTTTGGCACTGAGTGTGTGTGAAGTGTTGGACCTTCCGTATTCATTACTTCTACTAACGTTTCTATGATCATAGGATCGAAGCTACGTAGTGGTGACTCTTTACGGCAGAAAAGGTGAGTTTCTGTACCTAGTGCGTGTAATACACCAGCAATCTCAACGGCAATGTAGCCTGCGCCAATAACAGCAACGCGCTTAGGTTGTTCCATTAGCTCAAAGAAGCCGTTTGAATCAATGCCGTGCTCTGCACCTGGAATGTTAGGGATAGTTGGGCGACCACCGACTGCAACGGTAATGTGATCAGCAGTGTATAGCTCGCCATTTACTTCTACTGTCTTCTCATCAACGAACTTAGCAAATCCTTTGATTACGTTTACTTTGTTGTTACCAAGAACGCGATCGTAAGATTGGTGAATACGGCCAATGTACGCCTGGCGATTTTCGATCATCTTGTTCCATTTGAACTCTTTAAGATCTACATCAAAGCCGTAATCTTCAGCGTAAAGGTTAATAGCTTCAGCGACTTGCGCGCCATGCCACATCACTTTCTTTGGTACGCAACCAACGTTTACACAAGTACCACCTAGGTCTTGAGCTTCAATTAGTGCCACTTTAGCGCCATGCATAGAAGCACGGTTTGCCGATGCAATACCGCCTGAACCGCCGCCAATACAAATGTAATCAAAATGAGTAGCCATTACTTTCTCCAATTTTTATTGAGTGAGAGCGTTGCTTGGATTGCTAGCGTAACGATCTCAATATGAATTTGTTTTATTTATTTTATATGGAGGATAGATCGGTTGAACTCAATCTATCCTTAAAATTATTGTTCTTTTTGTGCGCAATGAGAGGTTTCATATCTCTTGGCAAAGTAGTGAGCATTCAGGAATGTTTATTCCGGAACGATCCATTCCACTTTGAAATGACCGGTTGCCGGTGCAATTGCTTCTTTTAAAACCGGTAAAATTTCATTCATCTGGTTTTCTAACATCCAAGGCGGGTTAATGACGATCATGCCTGATGCTGTCATACCGCGCTCGTTAGTATCAGGGGAAACACCGAGTTCAATTTGTAAGATTTTACGAATGCCTAAACCTTCTAACCCTTCAATCATGTCTTCAATATCACAGCGGTTAACCACTGGGTACCAAATAGCATAGATACCCGTTGCCCAACGTTTGTGACTTTGTGCAATGGCTGTCACGACATCTCGGTACTCTTTTGCAAGCTCGTATGGAGGGTCAATCAGTACTAAACCGCGACGCTCTTTTGGAGGTAGGCTGCCCTTCAAACGTTGAAACCCATCTTCTTTGTAGATAGACACTTGACGGTCACGATGAAATTCTTGCTCTAGCAACGGGTGATCCGCTGGGTGAAGCTCGGTTAATACCATGCGATCTTGCTCGCGTAAATGAGCACGAGCCACACGTGGTGAACCCGGGTAGAAACGTAGCTTCTCACCGTTGTTTAGCGTTGAGATAGAATCTAGGTAGCTTTGTAACGCTTCTGGAAGACCGTCTTGGTTTTCTTCATTCATCGACCAAAGGCGAGCAATACCTTGTTTGTATTCACCAGTCTTTTCAGACCATTCGTGCGTTAAGTCGTAGCGACCCACGCCTGAGTGAGTGTCGTGATAAACAAAAGGTTTATCTTTTTGCTTAAGTGAATTAAGAATAAGGCTTTGTACGATATGTTTAACCACATCCGCATGGTTGCCTGCGTGAAAACTGTGACGATAACTTAGCAAAATGATTTCTCGCTTAACTGAATGAACCGTGGAGTCTCATCAACTGGTACTCCAAACAAACTAATGTGAATGATTATACGCCACTATTGAAATTTGCATAAGCTGCCTACATTTATTAGACGTATAAATGATAAAAAAGACGAAATTTAAAAGGATGCCTCATGTCTAATCCATTACTGACTTTCACGGACTTACCTCCATTTTCTAAAATTTCACCCGAGCACGTAAAGCCAGCTGTTGAGCAAGTGATTGCCGACTGCCGCAAAAAAATCGAACAAGTATTAGAAGGTAATACTTCGCCAACTTGGGACAACCTTGTTGCGCCAATTGATGAAGTAGATGATCGCCTAGGTCGAATTTGGTCACCAGTAAGCCACATGAATTCGGTAGTAAATAGCGATGAACTACGTGATGCGTATGAAAGTTGCTTACCTATTCTTTCTGAATACGGTACATGGGTTGGCCAACACAAAGGCTTATTTGAAGCGTACAAATCGATTAAAGCGAGTGATGAATTTGCGACGCTAACGCAAGCTCAGAAAAAGACAATTACCGATGCACTGCGTGATTTTGAATTATCAGGTATTGGTTTACCTGCTGATGAGCAATACCGTTACGGTGAAATCAGCAAGCGCATGTCTGAGCTAGGCTCTCAATTCTCAAATAATGTGCTGGATGCAACCATGGGTTGGAGCAAGCATATTACTGATGTAGCTGAACTTGCAGGTATGCCTGAATCAGCACTTGCGGCAGCAAAAGCAACCGCTGAATCTAAAGAGTTAGAAGGTTACCTACTGACGCTTGATATCCCTTCATATCTACCAGTCATGACTTACTGTGATAGCCAAGAATTACGTAGAGAGCTTTATGAAGCTTATGTAACTCGCGCTTCTGATCGCGGTCCAAATGCGGGCAAATGGGATAACTCAGAGCTGATCACTGAGCAGCTAAAATTGCGCCATGAAATTGCACGCATGCTTGGTTTTACAACTTACAGTGAAAAGTCTCTTTCGACGAAAATGGCTGAGACTTCAGACCAAGTTCTAGGTTTCTTGAATAATCTAGCAGTAAAAGCTAAGCCTCAAGGTGAGAAAGAAGTTGAAGAGCTACGTCAGTTTGCTGAAAAAGAATTCGGTGTAGCTAACCTTGAATTGTGGGATATCGCTTATTACAGCGAAAAACAAAAGCAAAACTTGTTTGAAATCTCAGACGAAGAATTGCGTCCATACTTCCCAGAAGCAAAAGCGGTTTCAGGTTTATTTGAAGTTCTGAACCGTGTATTCGGTATGTCAGTAAAAGAGCGCACAGACGTGGATACTTGGCACGAGTCGGTACGTTTCTTTGATATTTTTGATGCAACCAACACATTACGTGGCAGCTTCTACCTTGATCTGTATGCTCGTGAGCATAAGCGCGGTGGTGCATGGATGGATGATTGCCGTGGTCGCCGTATTACGGAATCTGGTGAACTACAAACTCCGGTTGCTTACTTAACGTGTAACTTCAATAAGCCTGTTGGTGATAAGCCAGCACTGTTTACACATGATGAAGTTGTCACTTTGTTCCACGAGTTTGGTCATGGTATTCACCATATGCTGACTCAAGTGGAAGCGGGCGCAGTAGCAGGAATTAACGGTGTACCTTGGGATGCCGTTGAACTACCGAGTCAATTCCTAGAGAACTGGTGTTGGGAAGAAGAAGCTCTGGCGTTCATTTCTGGTCATTTCGAAACAGGCGAAGCGCTACCAAAAGAGATGCTAGAGAAAATGCTGGCGGCGAAAAACTTCCAATCAGCAATGTTTATTTTACGTCAGTTAGAGTTGGGCTTATTCGACTTCACTCTGCACGCAGAATACGACCCTGAAATTGGCGCACGTGTTTTAGAAACCCTGCAAGATGTAAAAGCGAAAGTAGCGGTACTACCAAGTGTTGAATGGAACCGTTTCTCGCATAGCTTTGGGCATATCTTTGCTGGTGGCTACAGCGCAGGTTACTACAGCTACTTATGGGCTGAAGTTTTGTCGGCTGATGCATTCTCTGCATTTGAAGAAGAAGGTATTTTCAATGAAGCAACCGGTCAACGCTTCTTGAATAACATTCTTGAAATGGGTGGCAGTGAAGAACCAATGGAGCTATTCAAACGCTTCCGCGGTCGTGAGCCACAAATTGATGCGATGTTGCGTCACGCTGGTATTGAAGCGTAATTAAAACTGTATAAAGCAAAAGGCTGAACTTATGAGTTCAGCCTTTTTTGTATGCGTCTATTTTTGCTTTATTGACCAAAAGCTTCATCCTTCTGAAACTCTATCGTGATGAATAAGCCTTCTCGTTGTGACTTAGCTTTATCGTTATTACCGAAAAATATCGCTAGAGAGCTAAGGGTTCACATTACGGTTAATTGGGTTTTGCAGAGAAATCAGCGTTTCTGTGGATTGCACTTCATCAATCGCTTGTAGCTTATCTATCAATACAAATTGCAGCTCTTCAATCGACTTGCACATCAACTTCACAAAGATATTGTAAGCACCTGTTGTGTAATATGCCTCGACAACCTCATCCAATGCATTCAGCTTTTCAATGGCGGAATGGTAATCTCGTGCGGCATTGAGGTTAATCCCAATGAAGCAACAAACGTCATACCCCAGTTTTTTTGTATTGACGACCACTTCCGTTTTTTCGATGACATCGGCGGCTTTCATTTTTTCGATACGAACGTGAATGGTGGCAGGGCTAACATCAAATTGCTTTGCCATTTCTGCATAAGGGGTACGTGCGTCTTCCATCAGGGTTTTTAGAATAGCGCGATCCAGGTCATCTAAGCGGGCTGTTGTCGTCGACATGCAAAGTCCTTGTACAGAGTGAAAAATGGTTAGCTAGAGTACATTTCATAGCCAAGGGTGATAATATTAACAGTATCTACATTGATAAGGTTAACTCAGTGCGCTTTTCGTTATTTATTCTCATGATGGTTTGCAGTTTTTTTGCTATTGCACAGCAGAAGGTAATCGCACAACCGAAAGAAATAGCACAACAGAAAGAAATGGCGAAACCGAAAGATGTTTTGGTTGTGCATTCGTATCATCAAGGCTTCTTCTGGACCGATGGTTTTCAAGAGGGACTATCAAAGCCGTTGAATGACGAAGGGATTTCTTATCGGGTTGTTTACCTAGATGCCAAGCGAGTGCAAAGCCAAGCGTACTTAGAAAAAGTGTACCAGCTTTATAAATCAAAATTTTCTCATGAAGAATTTTCTGCAGTGGTGGTGAGCGATAATATTGCACTGCATTTAATGCAGCGTTTAGCTCCTGAGCTAAAAGGTACACCGGTAATTTTTGGGGGGATTAATGATTACTCACCAGAGATGCACAAAGACCTAAACGCGACAGGCGTCACCGAAGATATCGATATCCTTAATAACCTAAACCTCATTCAACGCCTGCAAGCGTCTGTAGATACCGTTTATATTGTGTCTGACTACTCTGTGACAGGAGAAGCAGTGCGTGCCCAAGTTGATGGTTTCTTGGCTCAGAATCCTGAGTTTGATGACTTGGTTGAACACTTCACTCCTGATACTTACCAAGAACTCATTCAGTTTGCACAACGAAGCGACATGACAAATAGTGTGTTGTTTTGGGTGTATTACCGAGATAAAAATGGCTACATCAGTAGTGAAGATGATTGGCGCAAGCTAAACCAGTTAACGAATGTTCCTATCTATATGGTTCATGATTTAGGGTTAGGTTTTGGTGCTGTTGGTGGGGTTATCCAAAGTGGTTCATCTCAAGGTCGAGAAACCGGAGAAGTGTTAGTTGATGTATTAGCATCGCCAAATGAGCCACTTCCAAGAGCCAAGTCCGGTTCTTCTGAAGTTAAGTTAGATCATCAACAACTTAACCGTTGGAATTTAGGTGCTGAAACTGAAGCGTCAGTAACCTTATTGAATAAACCCGAATCATTTATTACCCGCTATCGAGATGAGATACGCACTATTGGTAGCGTGTTTCTATTGATGGCAATCGTAATTTTCATCTTGATCTATTATGTGAATCGCTTACGAATCAGTGAAAAAAACAGCCGAAAAAATCAATTACTTCTAGAATCCATTTTTGATCAAAGCCTTCAGTTTATGGGGATTGTTGAACAGAATGGGGTGCTTGTGTCGAGTAATACACAACTGCATGAACTGCTTTATAACCAAGGCTATAAATTGGGTTCTCCTCTCTTTGAACATCAACACTGGGAAGACTCTGCGAGCCAAACGTTAAAAGACTATTTTGCTGCTGGCACACCACATTCAGCTCTTAGGTTTGAAGGGGAAGTATGGTGCCAAGACCGAGGTTCAATGGTGTTGGAAGTGTCGCTGAAGCCGATGCCAAATTCAGATTTAGAAGACGTTCAGTTTTTACTTGAAGCAAGGGATATCACTTCTCGTAAATTAACCGAAAATAAGTTGTTTCAGCGAGAGGCGAATTTGAAGCTGTACTACGACAAACAGCCTGTCATGATGATTACTTTAGATGGAAATAACCGGATTCAACAGGCGAACCAATTTGCTGAACAATTATTGGGTTATCCACTCGATGAGTTATTAGGTCATCGCCCAAGAGAGTTCTATTTAGAAAAAAACGTAATGATTCCTCGCCAAGTCTTGTTGCTGCCTCAGCAGTCTTTGAAAGGAGTATGGCGACGAGATATTCAATATCGCCATGCAGATGGTCACACTATTTGGATTCGCGAAAATATTCGCCCGTTAGTCGATTCGGACCAGCTGCTGATTGTTGGAGAAGACATCAGTGAAACACATGCGCTGTCGGAGCAACTTGAATACCAAGCTCGTTATGATTTATTAACGAATACGTTTAATCGTAACCATTTCGAGCAAGAGCTTGAAAAAGCACTGAAAGAAGTCGCGAGTCATATGAGAACTCATGCGATGTTATTTCTCGATCTCGACCAACTGAAAGTATTGAATGACACCGCAGGGCATGAAGCCGGAGATGCCGCCATTTTATTTTGCGCAGGGCTGCTTGAAGATGTCTTGCCTTATAACGCCATTTTAGCGCGTATGGGCGGGGATGAATTTGCCGTGTTACTTAAAGATTGCACAGAACGAGATGCTATCAATGTCTGTCGCAGCATTATTTCGACGATGAGAGAAGCCCCATTCTTGTGGGATGACATTCGCCTAAATTTAACCAGTTCAATAGGTATTCGCTTAATTGATCATACGGCTTCTTCGCCACAAATGGTTCACGCACAAGCAGATGCGGCTTGTCATATCGCCAAAGAGGAAGGTCGTAATCGTTATAACCTTTATCATCAAGATGATGAGGATTTACGTCGTCGCCATTTAGAAATGGAATGTGTGAATTTGGTTCATGATGCATTGGCTCATGATCGTTTAGAGTTGTTTGCTCAGCGTATCCTTGGTCTAGATAGTGATCATGACAAGATGCACTTTGAAATCTTAGCTCGAATAAAAAACAGCAAAGGTGAATACATTTCACCGGGGATCTTTGTACCAGCCTCTGAGCGCTATAACGTCGCACATAACATTGATCGCCAAGTAATAAAGCAAACCTTGCAATGGTTAGAAGATAACTTTGAAACCTTTAATGACTTGGGGCTATGTTCAATTAACTTATCGGGTCACTCGATGGGGAACCAAGAATTCATTGATTTCTTTTTAGAAAGCTTGAAAAACACTAGGGTACCGAACTGTAAGATTTGCTTAGAAATTACTGAAACTGCCGCCATGAGTAATATGAATCAAGCCATTGAGTTTTTCACCAAAGTGAAAGAGCTTGGTTGTTTGATTGCATTAGATGACTTTGGTTCGGGTTTGTCTTCGTTTGGGTATTTGAAAAAATTGCCTGTCGACATTGTAAAAATTGATGGTTTGTTTGTACGGGATATTGATGTCAATGAAATGGATAGAGTGATGGTTCGCTCTATTAATGACTTAGCGAAACAAATGGGCAAACGAACGGTCGCTGAATTTGTTGAAAATACTCAGATTATCGACAGACTCATGGAGCTTGGGGTCGATTATGCTCAAGGTTATATCATTGGCAAACCTAAGCCATTAGCGGAGCTGGTGGAAGAGCTGATTAGAGAGAAGAACATCTAAGAATGCTCAATGAGTGGCTGGCATAACTCTAGAGATAGCTATGGTAAGGCGCAATCATTAAGCTGAATATTAAAGCATTGAAGAAATGTGCATTTATCGCCACACCATCTAATACTTATTTTTGAGGTAATCAGGTAAACTGCTTGCCTTATTTATTTGCCCTCTCAATTTGATTGAGATTTGAATATCGACCTGCTGGAGACGACCTTGCACCTACAACTGATCTGCGAAGATGCTAATCAAACCGATCGCCTGAATGATTTAGCTGAACGTTGGAACTTATCTCATGATGATGCCAGTGATTTTGCCTTGGTGCTGACCTGTGAAAGGTTAGAGCTTCGTAAGGTAGATGAACCTAAACTGGGTGCGATTTATGTCGATTTAGTCGGTGGGGCTGTAGGTCACAGACGCAAGTTTGGTGGCGGGAAAGGTCAAGCTATTGCCAAAGCCGCTGGGTTAAATAAAGGGGCAACTCCCACTATTTTAGATGGTACTGCTGGTTTGGGGCGTGATGCTTTTGTATTGGCATCTTTAGGGTGCAAAGTTCAAATGGTTGAGCGCCATCCGGTCGTCGCCGCTTTATTAGATGATGGTTTAGAGCGTGCCAAGCAAGACGCAGGCATTGGTTCATGGGTAAGCGAACGCATGAGCTTAATTCATGCCTCAAGCCATGACGCTTTAGATAAACTCGCCAATGACCCAAACTTTCAACAACCAGATGTAGTGTACTTGGACCCTATGTACCCACATCCTGAAAATAAAAAGAAATCCGCGTTAGTCAAAAAAGAAATGCGAGTTTTCCAGTCTTTAGTGGGAGCAGATTTAGACGCTGATGGTTTATTACAGCCTTCATTGTTACTGGCCAGCAAGCGAGTGGTCGTGAAAAGACCAGATTACGCAGACTGGTTAGATGAGAAAAAACCAAGTATGGCTATTGAGACAAAAAAGAACCGTTTTGATGTGTATGTAAAGGCTTCAATGACTTAGCGAAAGGCTGTTTTATTTAACCGACATAAATACGAAAAATTACTATTTATTGCTTGCGGTCGGTGAAATCTAGATGTATATCTAACTAAGAATTATTACCATTCTTAGCTGGAGTTGTAGAAATGGCTAAACGTTTTTGTAAGCTGAACCGACGAGACATCACTGAACATTTAGGTGAAATCCATAACTTGGTGACGGAACCTAAATTTGTGTGCCGTTCTTGTGCCCGTTCATCTGCAGATAAAGCCAATCTATGCAAGCCATCAGCAATACCACCTGTGGGTTGCCAAACTAAGTCGGTAGCAGAAAAAGCCGCTTGTGGTTTGCTTGCTGAAACTCTTCCAACTCCTGAACTGACCTTAGCTGATCAAATTCCCGTGTCATTTGCGGAGCCTCAAGCAGAAGTGGTACAAATTTTCGAACCTACATCTTTAGAAGAGCAGGCTGTTTTAGAGACTAATGTTTCTAAGAAAAAAGTGAAAAAGGCAGCCAAAATTGGTGTTGAAGCATTAGCGCTAGAGCAAAAACTAGCGATAGAAAAAAATGATAAGCTGGGTCGTAAAGAACTGAAGCGTGCGAAAAAATCGCTTAAAAAGCGTGAGAAATACAATAAAAAGCTAGCAAAAGTAGTGAAGCAGCACAGAAAGCTGCTTAAAAAGAGTCAGAAGCTTGAAAGCCAATTCGAAAGAATGAGCGCACATATCGAAAGTGCAGTATTGAATGAAAGGCAAATTTCAGACTCAACCAAGCATATCCACTAACTGGAAATAACAAACGGGTAATTAGCCCTATTAAGTAATTATAAAGATTAAAAAATAGCGACTGTCACCAGTCGCTATTTTTATTTGTTAGTGTGCTTGTGCTACTCGCTTTTTTACCCAAGTTTCATTGACCCACAATGACAGTAAAATAATACCGCCACCAATAGAAAGCCTGACTAAATCAACATCTCTATTCCAAATCAAAATATTCACCACAAGCCCTGCTGGGACTAATGCGTTATTCATCACTGCTAAAGCACCTGCATTAACCATGCACGCGCCTTTGTTCCACACAAAATAGCCTAAACCGGAAGCTATTAGCCCTAAATAAATAAGTACGCCCCATTGTAATGATGTCGTCGGTAATTTGTCTGGATTGCCGAGGAGCATGAAAGCGACAGATGCCACACATAATGCGCCTAAGTAGAAGTAGCCAAAGATGGTATGTTGAGGCAAATCTATTGATTCTTTCTCCATCACCACTTTGTAGCTCACCTGACCAATCGCAAAGCACAGGTTCGCACCTTGCACCACCAAAAAGCCCATTAAGAAATTTTCATTAATACCGGCAAACTTTATGAATACTGCGCCAACTACCGCAATTGCAGCTGTGACTAAATACCAAGGAGAGAAGCGACCTTTTAGGAAGTCATAAAAAAGAGTGACGTAAATTGGGGTGAAAACCGTAAACAGCAGCACTTCAGGTACAGAAAGTAGTAAGAAAGATTGATAGTAGAAGCAATACATTAACCCTAATTGAATACCGCCAATTGCCATTAGTTTAGCAATTAAAGGTTTAGGGACATTACGGAATTTTAAGAAAGGTAAAAAGACTAAGCCTGCTAAGGCAACGCGCATTAATACCGAGAACCAAGCATCTACCTGACCTGCGAGGTAAACGCCGATCAAGCTAAAAGAAAACGCCCAAAGTAGGGTGACTGCAGCTAAATAACTCATAAATCGATCTATTTGTTAAATGAATGTTCTGCAGTCTACCGAATCTTGTAGTCTTAGTCTTGAGAATCCCGCAGGGGTACGACCAGCATGTCGACAGGAGAGGCATTGATCAGTTGGCGAGTGGACGAAAGTAGTTTGCTCCAAAAATCTTGATGGTGGCCGCAAACGACTAAATCAACGTTGAATTCATTAATCGTGTCACAGAGTTCATTACTTAAATCGCCGCTTCCGACTAAAGTATGAGTGACTGGATACTGTGCATGCTCCGCAAAATTTTGCAGTTGAATACGAGAAGCTTCCATTGCGTTATGTTGGGTTTCAGCCATGTTGATGTCAATAAGCCCGGTATAAAGCTCCGCATAATTGATATCAATATGGATAAAAGACACTTTAGAACCTAACGGCTTGGCGAGCGCTACCGCCTTATCTACCAATAGCTTACTGTCATCGGACAAATCGACGGCGACTAAAATATGTTGGTAACTCATACTGCTATCTCCCTATTATCGGTCTTATTATAGATTAGCACCGTCCTGTACGTTTTTTTGCCAGAGTGATCTCATATCCATTGTATTGCGTAGGAATACTAATCTTGTTCGGTGAAGTATTGGACTAAGAGATATCGCTTAAATAGTGATATAGTAAACCAAATTAAAGAGGTAACTAGGAGACTTTAATGCTATCTAAAACTATGGTCGAACAACTGAATGAGCAAATTAATCTAGAATTTTTCTCATCCAATCTATACTTACAAATGAGTGCTTGGTGTGAAGATAAAGGATTTGAAGGTGCAGCTGAGTTTCTGCGTGTTCATGCCGTAGAAGAAATGGAACACATGCAACGTCTATTCACTTACGTGAGTGAGACTGGTGCAATGCCAATTTTAGGTGCTATTGAAGCTCCAAAACATGAATTTGGTAGTTTAGGTGATGTGTTCCGTGAAACTTACGAACATGAGCAGATGATTACTCAACAAATCAACAAACTGGCTCACGTTGCTTTTACATCACAAGATTACTCAACGTTTAACTTCCTACAGTGGTACGTGGCTGAGCAGCACGAAGAAGAGAAGTTATTTAAAGGCGTTCTAGACAAGTTAGAGCTTGTTGGTGAAGACGGTAAAGCGTTGTTCTTCATTGATAAAGATTTAGCTCAATTGGCAAAAGATGGTTCATCTTCAATTATGGAAGCTCCTGCAGCGTAAAGTTGTAAGAAAATAGTCAGCTGATTGTCTTTTTCTTTTGAGCGTCGATGAAGATGTAGGGAGGAAAGGATGATCAGCGGAGACACTATTCTATTTGCGCTTATGTTTGTGACATGCGTTAACTGGGCTCGTTATTTAACGGCTTTACGTACATTAATCTACATTATGCGAGAAGCTCACCCACTACTTTATCAACAAGTAGATGGAGGTGGGTTCTTCACCACGCATGGCAATATGACTAAGCAAGTTCGCTTATTTAGTTATATTAAAAGTAAAGAGTATCACCATCATCACGATACTATGTTTATCACTAAATGTAGCCGAGTAAGAGAGCTGTTTATCTTATCGGTATCTTTACTTGGGGTAACACTGCTTGCTGCATTCATAGTGTAGAGCTAAGCAAATAGACATAGAGTGGAACCGTTTTGGGTTGCCACTGAACTGGGTAATTGATCATCAATTGCAAAGTTAAGTTTTGCCGCTAAAATAGCGACAAATTAGTAAGGATGTGCTGTTAATGCACATCCTTTTTTATTGGTGAAATCACCACTACAGGACGTAGCTCGGCTGATCAGTAAGTGAAGAGTTAAAACAGACCACTATGAGTGAAAAATTTGATGTAATCGTAATTGGCGCTGGCGCAGCCGGTCTAATGTGCGCAGCAGAAGCGGGAAAACGTGGACGCCGAGTGCTTGTGGTCGATCATGCGAAAAAGCCAGGGCGCAAAATCCTGATTTCTGGTGGTGGTCGTTGTAATTTCACTAACTACGATGTGACAGCTAATAACTTCCTTTGTAAAAACCCACACTTCGTTAAGTCTGCTTTATCTCAGTATACCAACTGGGATTTTGTTTCAATGGTATGCAAGCACGGTATTGATTTTGAAGAGCGCGATCATAGCCAGTTATTCTGTGTAAATGACTCTACGGCAAAAGACATCGTGAGCATGCTGCTAGAAGAATGTAAGCAAGCGAATGTTGAGCAGCGCTATCGCTGTGATGTGCACTCAATTGAGAAGCAAGAGTCCGGTTTTAAATTGCACTTAAATACAGATGTCGTCGAATGTGAATCACTAGTGGTGGCGACTGGTGGGCTTTCAATGCCTAAGTTAGGCGCCACTCCATTTGGCTATAAAGTTGCTGAACAGTTCGGTTTGTCTATCATCCCAACGACCGCGGGTTTAGTCCCTTTCACATTGCATAAAGCAGACAAAGAAGACTTTGCTGAGCTCTCTGGTATTGCAGTACCCGCTGAGATTACCGCTCAAGATGGGACTTTATTTAAAGAAGCATTATTGTTCACTCACCGAGGGTTGTCCGGACCTTCTGTATTACAAATCTCATCTTTTTGGAAAGCAGGTCAAGCGGTTTCAATCAACTTGGTACCAGAAGCCGATGTGGATGCGTTATTGGAGCAATCTCGTGAGCAACACCCTAATCAAAGTTTAAAAAACACACTCGCAAAAGTGCTGCCAAAGCGTCTAGTTGAAGTATTAATTGAGCGTAAAGAGCTAGAAGATAAACCGCTGAAACAGTTTAATGAAAAGCAGCTAAAGGCGATCACAGAGTACTTAGAGAACTGGAAAATTGCCCCAAATGGCACTGAAGGCTATAGAACGGCGGAAGTCACGTTAGGTGGCGTGGATACCGACCATTTATCTTCTAAAACAATGGAATGTAAGACAGTGTCTGGCTTGTACTTCATTGGTGAAGTGATGGATGTGACAGGCTGGCTTGGTGGGTATAACTTCCAATGGTGTTGGTCTAGCGGTTATGTTGCTGGGCAGTGGGCATAATTTTGTAGAGACAATAAAGTTAACCTGTAAGCAAAGTGACGTAATAAGTACCCTGAGTAATAAATGTGGTGCTTTGTAATCGCATAGCCGTCCAATCTTGATTGCTATGCGCCATTCTAAACTTTACTGATAACACTATCAGATCCTGCAATGACTCACTCCAAAGCATTAAATCTGTTCTATATTAAGAATGGTGACATGCTAAAAGGAGTGAGCTAATGAGCCAGCAAGCCTTGATTTCTCGTCTCAATGAACTACCTCGCATTGAGAGTATCCTGCAAGAACTGCTTGAAATGGTGAATAAAGAAAACGTCGATTTCAATGAACTATCGAGGAAGATGTCGATGGAGCAGGTCTTAAGCGCCCGCATTTTGAGGATGGCGAATTCTGCTCAATTTGGCGGTAATAAATCGGTCTCCTCGATTAATGATGCCATCATCAGAGTCGGAAGCGGTGCGGTTCGTACTCTTGTTTCTTCCTCTATCCTTTCAAGTGCCTTTCCTAAAATTGAAACTCTCAATGTGAAAGATTATTGGTCAAACACCTTTGAAATCTCGATGATCGCCAGCAAACTTGCACCTAGTGTCGACTTAGATCCCAATGAAGTATTTACCACTGGTGTGCTGCACAATATTGGTGAACTCATGATTCATTCTCTTGTACCAGAGCAAGCTGTTGAAATATCTAAACGGGTTGAAGCTGGTGAAAGCATGTTGAAGGTACAAAGAGATGTGTTATTGACAGATGCACCAGAACTCGGGGCTCGTTTGGCACAAGCTTGGCAATTCCCAGCTGAAATGGTGGATGCGATTGCAAACGTCAATAGACCGGGTAAGGCGCGCGTGTCTAAGAAACTAGCTTGTTTGTTGTATTTTTCAAGGGCAGTTAATGATCGTTGGGATTCATTTTTAGATGATGCCGAAAAGCAAGACTTCCTACAAAGTCACCCTGCGGCTAAAGCTCTGAATATTTCTGATGAAATGATTGCAGTGATTGATAGTGTACGTGGTCAGGGAAGTGAATTGGCGTATGAACTGTTTGCTGATTAGACAAGAGAGCGCACTTAACTCTATTTATTAACGAGAAAACGGCGAGTTCATTGGAAGGTGAACTCGCCATTCTTTATTTTGTAAGGCTTGAATGGGGAAGTGAGCGTTTAAGAACTTGGGCTCTCTAACGCGTTCTTTTTAGAAAACTTAATTTGCTGTATCACTAACCCCACGATGATCAGCACTAAGCCGAATAACGTTGAAGGGTGAATGTCTTCCCCAATAATGGTGGCCAGCAGCATTAATGAAATAAAAGGTGATGCAAAAATTAAATTGCTGATGCGAGCGGTATTGTTGGTTAGTTTTAACGCTGAAAGCCATAACACAAACGTAATACCCATCTCAAAAAGCCCTACGTAAGTCACCGCCATCCAGCCTTTTGCAGTGATATGCGCCCAACTGTTACCTTCATAAATCGCTAAACCAATCGCAAGTGGTAGTGCTACTAAGAAACCTAAAAGCACACCTACAACTGGATCAGCTTTATTTTTGGTATTGAGGATCCAGTAACCCGCCCAAAGCAATGTAGAAACCAGAGCAAGTGCAACGCCGAATGGGCTGTCAAATTCTAGACCTAAGAGATCACCTTTTGTGGCGATAACCACGACTCCCAAGTAGCTGAAGGTACAGGCCACCCAATCCTGCTTACGAATCTTTTGCCCCAAAAAAACGGCAGCCATAAGAGTGAGGGTGATGGCCCAACTGTAGTTAATGGCTTGAGCTTGTGATGCCGGTAATAAATCGTAGGCTTTAAAAAGTATCAGGTAATAGGCTAGTGGGTTTACGAGCCCTAATAATAAGTAGTACCAAGGGTTAGAGAGAAAGGTCGTGCTGAGTTGAGAAAGCTTACCCTGGAAAAAGCAAACCGCGATAAGGGCGAAGGAAGAAACAACGCTGGCGACCGCGAGCATTTGAATAGGTGAAAACTCCGCAAGGGTGAGCTTAAAGGCGGTAGCAACCGTTGACCAAAGCAATACGGCAGAAAGGCCAAAACCTAAGGCGCGACGTTCATTCATAGTAACTCATTATTATTGTTGGAATAGGATACGGAGACCTAGTCTATCTGTCGAAATTTAATACGGCAAACTGGACATTTATCCAGTATCAAAATACCATTTAAAGAGTCACTCCTAAATAGGCTAAATCTTTATCATGCAATGGATTATTGAACATCAAATGACACTTATCACTGCTATATCAAGCGCTCTCGCAAGTGGTATCGCGGTCAGTTGGTGGGTAAAACAGAAGTTTTCTTTCCAGCAACAGCTTTTAGAGCAGCAGATTGAATCTGACAAGCAATTGCATGAATCCCAAGCTCAGCAACTCAAATCATCTCTAGAACAAGCGCAAAAAGAGTTAGATGAATTGGATGATGAGCGAGACAAAGCCGCGTTTGAACTTAAGCAAGCTCATGGCAAAGTGATGGCGGCGGTAGAAAAGCTGCGATATTTTGAAGCGGTGAAGCAAGAGCGTCAGCAATATGCAGATGAGATAAATTACCTAAAAGATCAAAAATCTGAGTTAGAGGCAGAATTACGCGAGCAAGAAGCTCGGCATGACCAAGAAAACCTAGCCAGCAGTGAAAAACTACAGTTGTTGGAGCAAGCTGAATCTCGTTTGAAACAACAATTTGAAATTCTCGCCAATCAGCTGTTTGAAACCAAAACAGCCAAAGTGGATCAGCAAAATAAGCAAAGCTTAGAAGGGCTTTTGTCCCCATTGCGTGAACAGTTAGAAGGCTTTAAAAAGCAAGTGAACGACAGTTTTGGTCAAGAAGCCAAAGAGCGACATACTTTGGTGCATGAGCTGAAAAATTTACAGCGCTTAAATGAAACCATGACACGTGAAGCGACAAACCTGACTCAAGCTTTGAAAGGAGATAACAAGCAACAAGGCAATTGGGGGGAAGTAGTGCTAGCTCGTGTATTAGCCGAGTCAGGTCTGCGAGAAGGGCATGAGTACCACACACAAGTGAACCTACAAAATGATGCAGGTAAGCGCTATCAACCTGATGTCATTGTGCATTTGCCACAAGAAAAGCAAGTGGTGGTTGACTCAAAAATGGCATTGGTCGCTTTTGAACGCTATTTCAATGCTGAAAATGATCTGCAGCGAGATTCAGCATTACGTGATCATTTAATTGCTTTGCGAGCGCACATTAAAGGGTTGAGTCAGAAGGATTATCATCAACTAAAGGGCATTCAAAGTTTAGATTACGTCTTGATGTTCATCCCTGTTGAGCCGGCTTTCCAAGTCGCTATTCAAGCGGATCCAAGCTTGGTCAAAGACGCCATGGAACAAAATATCATTTTGGTGAGCCCAACCACTTTGCTGGTGGCACTGAGAACGATTGATAATTTATGGAGAAATGACCGTCAAAACCAAAATGCACAAATAATTGCGGATCGCGCAAGCAAGCTGTATGACAAATTACGCTTGTTTGTTGATGATATGGAAGGGCTTGGCGGGGCTTTAGACAGAGCGAATCAAAACTACCAAGGTGCTATGAATAAACTGGCAACAGGGCGTGGCAATGTGATTCGACAAGCGGAAAGCTTTAAAGAATTAGGGGTAGAGGTGAAGAAGCCAATTTCGATAAACCTTACCGAGATCGCGCAAAATGAGGCTTTTTCAGAAAATGCCTCGTTAGTAGAAAGACAACCTGCTGAGGATAAAGTAAACTAATCGACCGCAGCGCCCTTAGATGTATTTAGGTATCACGCGCTGTCGATGAAAAACTTACCATGGTAGATAACAGCATTATGGACACAAGCGTGCAGACAAATTCAGCAGTAGAATCAGAAACCACACACTTTGGTTTTGAAACCGTCGCGAAAGACGAAAAAGTCGCAAAAGTAGCAGAGGTGTTTCACTCTGTAGCCGCTAAATACGACATCATGAATGATCTTATGTCGGGTGGTGTTCACCGTTTGTGGAAGCGATTCACAATAGATTGCAGTGGCGTTCGCCCTGGTCAGCGTATTCTTGACCTTGGTGGAGGTACTGGTGACCTAACGGCTAAGTTCTCACGTATTGTCGGTGAGAAAGGTCATGTGGTACTGGCTGATATCAACAACTCAATGCTTAACGTCGGTCGTGACAAACTTCGCGACAGCGGCATTGTAGGTAATGTGCACTATGTACAAGCGAATGCGGAAGAACTGCCTTTCCCAGATAACTACTTTGACTGCATCACGATTAGCTTCTGCTTACGTAATGTAACAGACAAAGATAAAGCATTACGCTCGATGTACCGTGTGTTAAAGCCGGGCGGTCGTTTGCTGGTTCTTGAGTTTTCTAAGCCGGTTCTTGAGCCTTTATCTAAAGTGTACGATGCGTATTCTTTCCACTTGCTGCCTAAAATGGGCGAGTTGATTGCAAACGATGCTGACAGTTACCGCTACCTAGCGGAGTCTATCCGCATGCACCCAGATCAAGAGACTCTGGAAGGCATGATGCAAGGTGCCGGTTTCGAAAATACTAAGTACTTTAACCTGACGGGTGGCATTGTTGCCTTACACCGCGGTTATAAGTTCTAACTCGGATTTCGAGATAAACGTATTCAATGAAATGATTAAAACGGATGAGTGACTATTCATCCGTTATGCCGTTTATCTTTTATACAAGCTAAGGACTGTCATGCCATTTGATCCATTAGTGACTGCGGTTATTGAAACCTCTTTAAATACCTTCGTAAACGACGACCCAGAATTGGTGCGTCGTTTATCTCGTTTAAAGGGGCAAGTAATCCAAGTTAATTTAAAAGAGCTTAATAAAACGCTTACTTTCGTATTCAGCCAGCAGATTGATGTTTTAGGCGATTATGAAGGTCAGCCTGATTGTTATTTGTCGCTGAATCTTTCGGTACTACCTGAATTACGTGAACAGTCCAATATCACCAAGCTAATCAAGCAAGATAAACTGATTTTAGAAGGTGATATTCAACTCGCGCAAAAATTTGCACAGCTCATGACAGACTGCAAACCTGATCTTGAAGAGTGGTTATCCCGCATTACTGGAGATGTGGTGGCACATACTTTAGTTCAAGGTGTGAAAAACGTGGGTGGCTTCGTTTCTAAGCAAGCGACTAAGCACCAAAACCATATTGCTCAAGTGCTAACGGAAGAGTGGAAAATTGCTCCAGCTCCGTTAGAGATCGCTTATTTCTGTGATCAAGTGGACGATGTGAAAAGTGCAACGGCACGTTTGGAAGCAAAACTAAACGCGCTGTTGGAGAAAGCATGACCCCAACTGAATTGAAACGTCTTTATCATATTATCAAGGTACAGTTAGAGTACGGTCTTGATGAATTAATGCCGGTTCACCAATTGACTAAAGCGCCTTTGCTGGCAAGAAAGTCGCTATTTTGGGTAAAGAACAAGCATCCAGATAAAGAATTAGGTATTCGCCTTCGCTTAGCGCTTCAAGAGCTTGGTCCGGTATGGATCAAATTTGGTCAAATGATGTCGACAAGACGGGATTTATTTCTGCCTCATATCGCTGATCAACTGGCATTACTGCAAGATCAAGTTGCCCCATTTAATGGTGAGTTGGCTAAGCAGCATATGGAAGAAGCGCTGGGTGGAAGTTTAGATAACTGGTTCACTGATTTTGATATCAAGCCATTAGCTTCAGCTTCGATCGCTCAGGTGCATACTGCTAAACTAAAAGAATCGGGTCGCGAAATCGTTCTGAAGGTGATTCGCCCTGATATTCGCCCTGTCATTGATGCAGATCTAAAACTGATGCACCGAATGGCGAGTATAGTCGCGAAAGCACTGCCTGAAGCACGTCGTTTGAAGCCTGTTGAAGTAGTACGAGAGTACGAAAAAACACTGATTGATGAATTGGATTTACGCCGAGAAGCCGCGAATGCCATTCAACTTCGACGTAACTTTGAAGGCAGTGAAGAATTATACGTACCTGAAGTGATCACTGATTTAAGCAGTGAATCTTTAATGGTATCTGAACGGATTTACGGCATCCAAGTTTCGGATATTCCCATGTTAGAAGCTAATGGCACTAACATGAAGTTATTGGCTGAACGTGGCGTCACAGTATTCTTTACACAAGTATTTCGTGACAGCTTTTTCCATGCCGATATGCATCCGGGGAATGTCTTTGTAAACCCAGAGAATCCAGAGAACCCACAATGGATTGGTTTAGATTGCGGTATTGTTGGAACGTTAAATAGTGAAGACAAACGTTACCTAGCCGAAAATTTATTGGCGTTCTTTAATCGTGATTATCGAAAAGTCGCAGAGCTGCATGTTGATTCTGGTTGGGTACCACACGATACCAATGTGAATGAATTTGAATTCGCGATTCGTACCGTATGTGAACCTATTTTTGCTAAACCGCTTGGTGAAATTTCATTTGGTCATGTGTTATTGAACCTGTTCAACACAGCAAGACGTTTCAATATGGAAGTACAGCCTCAGCTGGTTTTATTGCAAAAGACGTTATTGTATGTGGAAGGTTTAGGTCGTCAGTTGTATCCGCAACTCGACTTATGGGCAACGGCAAAACCATTTTTAGAAACTTGGATGATGAACCAAGTTGGTCCGCAAGCTGTCATCAATGCGGTGAAAGAGCGTGCACCATTTTGGGCTGAAAAATTACCTGAATTACCTGAGCTTCTATATGATAGCTTGCGTCAAGGTAAAGCCATGAACCAACGTATGGATCAGCTTTACCAAGGTTACCGTGATAGTAAACGCCAACAAGCAACGGGTAAGTTTTTGTTTGGTATTGGAGCAACTTTAGTCGTATGCTCCGCAATATTAGTTTCAAGCCCTTACGAGCAGTTAAGCATGGGCTGTGGCATCGCTGGTGTCACATTTTGGCTGCTAAGTTGGCGAGCTTACCGTCGTTAAACGGTAGACTCCCTTAATAATTTTTGTGTAGACAAACCCGAGGACAATACAATGGGTGGTATCAGTATTTGGCAACTTCTAATCATTGCTGTAATCGTAATCTTACTATTTGGTACTAAGAAACTACGTGGCATGGGTGGTGATTTAGGTTCAGCGGTTAAAGGCTTTAAAAAAGCAATGAGCGATGAAGACAAGCCTGCCGATAAAAAAGACGCAGACTTTGAACCAAAAAATATTGAACAGCAGAAAACAGACGCTACTGCTGAAACAAAGAAAGACAAAGAGCAGGCGTAAGTCGTGTTTGATATCGGTTTTTGGGAACTGGTATTAATATCTGTCGTCGGGTTAGTTGTTTTAGGACCTGAGCGTTTGCCTGTTGCAATTCGCAGTGTATCCAAGTTTATTGGTACTGCAAAAAGCATGGCAAACAGTGTGAAAGATGAACTTTCTCACGAGCTTAAAGTTCAAGAATTGCAAGAGAACCTGCGTAAGGCTGAGCAAATGGGTATGGAAGATTTATCTCCAGATCTAAAAGCATCGGTTGATGAATTAAAGCAGGCAGCTGCTACTGTTCAAAGACCATATGCGAAGCCTGATACTGAAAAAGCAAGTGAAGTGGAAACGACGCCAATCACCGAAACGAGTGAGAATGAAAGTATTCAAATTCGTAAAGAAGCTTCAGTAGCGTCAGATAAAAAAGCCGAATAGTCTCGCAAGGAGGAGCCACAATAAGCTCATGCAACACAATGCTTTGTGTAATGTGCATGTGATTGGCTCCTTTTCGATCTTCCTGTTATAGAGGTTTGACATGTCTTCGACTCAGCAGACACAACCTTTGATTAGCCATTTACTTGAACTACGTAACCGACTTTTGCGCGCAATTGTTGCGGTTCTTGTAATCTTTGTTGGGCTAATTTATTTTTCTAATGATATTTATGAGTTTGTTTCAGCACCTTTGGTAGATCGTTTACCTGAAGGAGCAACAATGATTGCTACTGATGTAGCGTCACCATTTTTCACACCTTTGAAGTTAACATTGATAGCGTCGATTTTTGTAGCTGTCCCGTTTATTTTGTATCAGGTGTGGGCGTTTGTTGCTCCTGGGCTGTACAAGCACGAAAAGCGTTTGATCATGCCATTACTGGCCTCTAGCTCATTGCTTTTCTATTGTGGTGTTGCGTTCGCTTATTTTGTTGTTTTCCCTCTGGTATTTAGCTTCTTTACTGCTATTTCTCTCGGGCAAGTTGAATTTGCGACCGATATATCCAGTTATCTAGATTTTGTCTTAGCGCTATTTTTTGCTTTTGGTATTGCGTTTGAAGTGCCAGTTGCCATTATCTTGCTATGTTGGACGGGTGCTACGACTCCGAAAGCTTTATCTGAAAAGCGTCCGTATATTGTCGTGGGTGCATTCATTATCGGTATGATGCTAACTCCGCCAGACATGATTTCTCAAACATTACTTGCCATTCCAATGTGCATATTGTTTGAAATTGGTCTGTTTTTCGCTCGTTTTTATGTACGAAAACCTGTGGAAGGCGAAGAAGAAATAGAAGAGTAAACGCAGACTAAGCAATCACGTTAAAATAAAAAAGCAGCCATAGGGCTGCTTTTTTATTTTAACTATCGGACTGTTACTTTGTGACCGCAAATTTGGCATACGTAAATTTCTTTGATGCCAATGATTTTGTGCCAAAATGTTCGATGTTGACGTTGTAAGTGAATGGTATCGTGTTCACACATATAACTCACTCTTTAGTATTATTTTAAAGTGAGCGCGAATATTAACGTTGTTGACTATGCAACTCAAGTCGTCAAGATAAAAAAATATTATAAAAATTAATACTTAAAGAGAAAATAATTTTTTTGCGTTGCTGGTTGTAATGCGGTTAACTTCTTCTAGACTTATATTTCTGAGCTCTGCGACACGTTTTGCGACAAGATTTGTGTAGGCTGGCTCATTGCGTTTTCCTCTATTTGGTGTAGGAGCTAGATAAGGGCAGTCAGTTTCAAGAATAACGTATTCCATATCTAAGTGAGGTATCACCTTATCCATTCCTGAGTTTTTAAAGGTAGACACTCCTCCAAGCCCTAAATGAAAACCTAATTCATTGATAGCCTGTGCTTCTTCCAAGCTGCTACCAAAACAGTGAAAAACACCACGTAAACTGCCATCTTGTTCTTGTTGTAAAAGTGATAACGTTTCTTGGATTGAATCACGAGTATGGATTACGACAGGCAGGTTGAGTTCTTTTGCCCATTGCAGTTGAGTCACAAAAGCAAGCTCTTGTTCTGCTTTGAATGTTTTATCCCAGTACAGATCAATCCCAATTTCACCGACAGCAATAAAGTTATGTTTTTCAAACCAACCGCGAATGGTCGCTAAGGTTTGCTCAATATTCGCGTCTACATAACACGGATGCAGCCCCATCATTGAACGACAGACATCAGGAAATTGTTTTTCTGTGTTTAACATCGGCTCGATAGAGTCTAGATCAATATTCGGGAGAAGAATTGTATCGATGCCTTGTGCAAGAGCTCGCTGCACCACTTCTTCACGGTCATTGTCGAATTCGCTGGCATAAATATGGGCGTGAGTGTCAATCATCATGCTGTCCTGAAAATCTAAAGTTGCGCTGAGTATACGGTAGTGTGAGAGGAAGGTCATTTTTTGTCATTTGTTCGATTTTTTCATTCAGATCTGAGCTTTACTGTTAGCGTCTGTAACCATCGGTGATATGCTTTTATCAGTATTTAGCACTTTCATATCTAGGCATATTGATGTTTAGACTAGGCAAGGAGAATCTCGTGTCTGTTTCAATTCAAGGTCAATTCCCAGGTCGTCGTATGCGCCGTATGCGTAAACATGACTTCAGCCGTCGCCTTATGGCAGAAAACCAACTATCTGTAAGTGACTTAATTTACCCAATGTTCATCTTAATGGGTAAAGATCGTCGCGAAACCGTTGAATCTATGCCGGGTATCGAACGTTTATCTATCGACCTAATGCTAGAAGAAGCGCAATACTTAGCGAATTTAGGCGTTCCAGCTATCGCGTTATTCCCCGTCGTGAATCAAGATGCGAAAAGCTTGTGTGCGGTTGAATCTTATAACCCTGAAGGTTTAGTTCAACGTGCCGTCCGTGCACTAAAAGAGCACATCCCTCAAATTGGTGTCATTACGGATGTGGCTTTAGACCCATTCACGACTCATGGTCAAGATGGCATCATCGATGAAACAGGCTATGTTCAAAATGATGAAACAACCGAAGTTTTGATCAAACAGGCGATTTCGCATGCCGAAGCCGGTGCTGATGTCGTTGCTCCATCAGATATGATGGATGGTCGTATTGGTAAGATCCGTGAAGCGCTAGAAGAAGCGGGTCACATTCATACTCAAATAATGGCTTACTCTGCAAAATATGCTTCTTGTTACTACGGACCTTTCCGTGATGCAGTGGGCAGTGCTTCAAACCTTAAAGGTGGTGATAAGAAAAACTACCAAATGGATCCGGCGAATAGTGATGAAGCCATTCATGAAGTGGCTATGGATCTTAACGAAGGTGCGGATATGGTGATGGTGAAGCCTGGTATGCCGTATTTGGATATTGTTCGCCGAGTGAAGCATGAGCTTCAGGCGCCTACTTTTGCTTACCAAGTTTCTGGAGAATACGCGATGCACAAAGCGGCGATTCAGAATGGTTGGTTAAAAGAGCGTGAGACCGTTTTAGAGTCTCTACTGTGTTTCAAACGCGCGGGTGCTGACGGTATTTTAACTTACTTTGCTAAAGATGTAGCAGAGTGGCTTGCTGAGGATAATGCTCAAGCTGCAGAGCATTTATCTGCAACAGAATAATCGGTTAGGCATTTGAGTACACAAAGAGCTGGTTTATACCGGCTCTTTTTCATTGGGGGATGGCATTATGGCTGTGTTGATTCGAGAAGGCTCGTTAGAAGAAGTGATTCATGTTGTTGATCAGGTTGATGAATTTCTTCACAAAGAAACTGTCGAGTCTTTAGCTTCCCGTATTGAAGGAAAAAATTCTTTAATATTGATTGCGGAGGAAGAAGGTGAATTGCTTGGCTTTAAAATTGGTTATCAATTAAATGAACACACTTTTTATAGTTGGTTTGGTGGTGTATCTCCATTAGCGAGAAATAAGGGTGTGGCACAATTACAACTCGAAGCTCAAGAGCTGTGGGTGAGAGATAAGGGCTATAAGTGCTTAAAGGTGAAATCTCGTAATCAATTTCCCGCTATGCTAAGGCTGTTACTTCGTAATGGTTATCTTATTGAACACTATGAAAAAAAAGAGATTTTACTAGAAAGTCGTATCCACTTTATAAAGCAGTTGTAGTGCCATATTAAATTAAATGAGACTTTTTCTCATTTAGATGTTGACTATTAAATGAGAATCATTATTATTAACCACGTCTTAGGGAATGAGGAAACAGTTCACAAGGATGTTGAATCAGCTTGTTTAGACTGGCTGAGAACAGATTTCTAGCGAACTTGTACTAAGTTCTTTTTTGACACGACATTGCTCACATTGCTTCCAGTGTAATTTATAGCTTTTTGGTAGAGCTGTAGTATTCAATTTGAATGGCTTTACCGCTTTTTGCTAGGCGACATCTTCGGGTGTCGCTTTTTTTCTATTTGCGCAAACCAAATCTTCATTTCTTGTGAATAAAACAACACCAGTATTTTTTTCCACAGAGCAAGATCGAAAAAAGATCATTGTTGTATTGTTCGATCTGTGTTTATTTTTATTTTTATCAATCACTTAAATGCAATTTCTGCTCTTAACTTGCATTGTTTAGATTGTGTGTATAAATAATATAAACAGAGTTATCCACAATTTAGGTGAGTCTTGGATAAAAAGTATTAACTTTAAAGCTGGTGCGGTAAGTCTGATAACGTAGCATCAAAACATGAGACGTGGCATCCTTAACAGATCATTTCTGTACTTACTGGATACACAAATATTATGGCTCGTATTCCTGATAATCCATTGATCCTTATTGATGGCTCTTCTTACCTTTATCGTGCTTTTCATGCCTACCCAGGCACCATGAGTAATGGTGATATTCCAACAAATGCCGTTTACGGTGTGGTGAACATGCTTCGAAGTATGATGCGCCAGTTTGCTTCTGATCGTATTGCAGTAATCTTTGATGCGAAGGGAAAAACGTTCCGTGATGACATGTATCCAGAGTACAAAGCAAATCGCCCACCAATGCCAGATGATTTACGTTGTCAGATAGAACCTTTGCACAACGTTATTCGAGCTATGGGTCTACCTCTTATCTCTATCTCTGGCGTAGAAGCCGATGATGTGATTGGCACTTTAGCTTCGCAAGCTTCTAAAGCCGGTATCCCTGTGCTGATCAGTACGGGCGATAAAGATATGGCTCAATTGGTGGATGAGAACGTCACTCTTATCAATACAATGACTAACGTTGTGATGGATAGAGAAGGTGTGATAGAGAAATTTGGTATTCCACCAGAGCTTATTATCGACTACCTCGCACTTATGGGCGATAAGGTTGATAACATTCCTGGAGTACCAGGTGTTGGAGATAAAACGGCAACGGCTTTACTTCAAGGTATAGGAAGTATCGAGAAGTTATACGAAAACCTTGATGGCATAGCAGCACTTGGTTTCCGTGGTTCTAAAACCATGGCGAAAAAGCTTATCGATAACAAAGATAATGCAACCATGTCTTATGAACTTGCCACTATTAAGCTTGATGTGGAGCTGGAAGAGACGCCAGAATCACTAGTGAAAGCAACGCCTAATACTGATGAGCTTATCAAACTTTATGGTCAATTAGTCTTTAAGTCATGGCTTAATGAGTTACTTGAAGGTGGCAGTGGCGTTGTAGAAGCGGATGAAAAGTCGGGAGCGGTACGTAGCAATGCGCCTGCTGCATCTTCTACCGCAGAAATGAACACTTCAGCAGTGACGATCGATCGCAGCCAATATGAGACCATTCTTGATCAAGACACTTTTAATCAGTGGCTAGATAAGCTTAAAGCGACCGATGTATTTGCCTTTGACACGGAAACTGACAATTTAGACTACATGGTGGCTAACCTAGTTGGTTTGTCGTTTGCGACAGAAGAGGGTATTGCGGCTTATGTACCTGTTGCCCATGATTATTTAGATGTTCCTGAGCAACTTGATCGTGATTGGGTATTAGAACAGTTAAAACCTATTTTAGAAGATGACGCTCAAGCTAAAGTCGGTCAGAACCTAAAATACGATGCAAGTGTACTTGCTCGTTACGATATTGAAATGAAAGGCATTAAGCACGACACCATGCTGGCGTCTTACGTATTTAATAGCGTAGGTGGTAAGCATGATATGGATAGCTTAGCGCTTCGTTTCTTACAACATAGCTGCATTTCATTCGAGCAGATTGCAGGTAAGGGCAAAAAGCAGCTTACATTTAATCAAATCGATATTGAAGAAGCATCGCCATATGCGGCTGAAGATGCTGACGTCACTTTACGTCTGCACAATCGTTTAATGGAAAACATTGAGCAAGATGAAAAGCTGAAAACCATTTATGAGGAGATTGAAATCCCTCTTGTACCAGTAATGTCGAGAATTGAACGTACTGGTGTATTTATTGATGACATGCTGCTGGGGGCTCAATCTCAAGAAATCGCAGTTCGCTTAGATGAGTTAGAGCAAAAAGCTTACGAGATTGCAGAGCAAGAATTCAATATGAATTCACCTAAGCAACTTCAAGCTATCTTATTCGAAAAGATGGGCTTGCCCGTTATTAAGAAAACCCCATCGGGTGCTGCTTCTACTAATGAAGAAGTGCTTCAAGAGCTAGCATTAGATTACCCGCTGCCTAAATTGATTATTGAATATCGCGGCTTGGCGAAGCTGAAGTCTACTTATACTGATAAGTTGCCTAAGATGATCAATGCTGAAACTGGTCGGGTGCATACCTCTTATCATCAGGCTGTTACGGCAACTGGGCGTTTATCTTCGACCGATCCAAACCTACAAAATATCCCAATTCGTAACGATGAGGGGCGCCGAATTCGTCAGGCATTCGTAGCACCTCACGGCTGGAAAATTTTAGCAGTCGATTACTCTCAGATTGAGCTGCGTATTATGGCGCACTTATCTGGCGATAAAGCATTATTAGAAGCTTTCCAACAAGGTAAAGATATTCACGCGGCAACTGCAGCTGAAATTATTGGTGTGAGCATTGATGATGTCACTACAGAGCAGCGTCGCCGTGCTAAAGCCGTTAACTTCGGGCTGATTTATGGCATGAGCGCATTTGGCTTAGCAAAGCAGTTAGGCATTCCACGTGGTGAAGCGCAGCACTATATGGATACTTACTTCGAACGTTACCCTGGCGTCATGCAATATATGGAAGACACCCGTAGTAATGCATCTGAGCAAGGCTTTGTTGAAACTATCTATGGTCGTCGATTACACCTTCCTGAAATCTCATCACGTAACGGTATGCGTCGTAAAGCTGCTGAACGCGCTGCGATTAATGCTCCAATGCAAGGTACCGCTGCGGATATCATCAAAAAAGCGATGTTACTCGTTGATGAGTGGATTCAAGCGGAAGGTGATGGTCGTGTGAAACTTCTTATGCAAGTTCACGATGAATTGGTTTTTGAAGTTGAAGAGTCAGCTTTGGCTGAAATTGAAAGTAAAGTACAAGAATTGATGGAATCTGCCGCGAATCTAGAAGTACCTTTAGTTGCCGAAGCTGGGAGTGGAGACAACTGGGACCAAGCTCATTAGTCAAAAATAGAGCTTATTGACATAATTAGCATGAGCCAGCGCACAAACGCTGGCTTTTTTTTGTCTAAAAAAAAGTTATTCGATGAATGGCTATTGTGTTCTTTAATAAAACTTAAGTGAAAAAAAACTACAAAATCTATTTCCATTTCTGAGCAATTGTTGTACATTAATCTCGTAGGGTACAGAGGTAAGATGTTCTATCTTTCAGACCTTTTGTTTCACGTTATTGGATTAGGCTGATTCAGCCGCCCCAGTCAGTATTTGACTGGGGCGTTTTTTCTTGTGGCAAAGAAAATTTCTACAAGTCTCTTTTCCCTCTCTCTTTTTCTTATCTTTAGCACTTATCCGTTATTAACGAAAAATTCCTATTTGTAAGTTTATTTCTTTTCTAATTGGGTTATTTCTCTTTATAAATCAAGATCGCTTATCTGCTTATCTGCTTATCTCGCCCGATACTAGGCTTAACTATTCTTTCTTCTTATTTGCTGTTGGGAGGGTAGGTTTCCTTTTCCTTACCTTCATCAATTTTCAACTGGCATAAAAAAGCCCCGCAATGATGCGAGGCTATATTTAACTTGTTCTTCGAACTTATCTTTTTTAACCGCTGTCATTTATAAAGCAGTTATTGCGATAGTGTTTATTCGTCGTTTGAATCTACATCGTTATCCAGATCTTCTTCTAGAAGATGAGCAAATGCAGGAGCAAACCAAGAGTCAAGTTTACTGCGCAGCTGATCAACCCCTAAACCTTTCAGTGAAGAGAAAACATCAACGTTCACATCACCACCAAAAGATTCGGCATCTTTACGGATCTTAAGAAGTTGTGCTTTACGAGCACCACTTTTTAATTTGTCAGCTTTAGTTAGTAGAACTTGTACTGGAATACGGCTGTCGATTGCCCAGTAGATCATTTGCTGATCGAGATCTTTCATCGGATGACGGATATCCATCAACACGACAAGACCTTTTAAGCATTCACGACGTTGTAGGTATTCACCAAGCGACTGTTGCCACTTTTTCTTTAGCTCTAGTGGAACTTGTGCGAATCCATATCCAGGAAGATCGACAATGTGGCAGCCTTCATCAACCTTAAATAGGTTAATAAGTTGAGTTCGACCTGGTGTTTTACTGGTTTTCGCTAAACCTTTCTGGTTGGTTAGGCGATTTAGTGCACTAGATTTACCAGCATTGGAGCGTCCTGCAAACGCAATTTCGATACCTTCGTCTTCTGGTAAATGACGAATATCGGGTGCACTAGTAATGAAATGCGTCTTTTGATAATGAATTTTTACGCTCACTGTTAACTCCATCTCGACTTTGTGTAGTCGATTGATTACTTTTTTGTGAATTTGTGTAAAATAACCGTGCTCGGCATAAGGTCGCCTATTGTACCATGAGTGGCAACATAGAGTGGTACTGGAAGCTTGATAATTATAATGGAATGTCATGAAGAAATTAGCGCTAATTTTGAGTCTTTTAGCCAGCTGCTCAGTATGGGCGGAAGGCAGTATTGAAGCTGGTAAAGCCAAATCACAAACATGTGTTGCCTGCCACGGTGCTGACGGCAACAGCCTGATCACACAGTACCCTAAACTGGCTGGTCAACATGCTAAGTATCTAGAGAAGCAGTTAAAAGAGCTTAAGCTAGGTATGACTAGTGGTGGTAAGCAAGGTCGGTATGAACCTGTAATGGGTGCAATGGCGATGCCTTTATCTGAAGAAGATATGGCAGATCTGGCGGCATATTATGCCTCTTTACCAATTTCAAACAATTCAACCCCAGAAAACGTGGTTGCGGAAGGTAAAGCTTTATATACCGCTGGTGATGCAGAGCGTGGAATTACCGCTTGTATCGCGTGTCACGGACCGCGTGGTAACGGTACTGAACTTTCAGGTTTCCCAAAAGTTTCAGGTCAGCATGCTGATTATATCAAAGCGCAGCTAGAAAAGTTCCGCGATGGTAGCCGTAATAATGATATGAATGCGATGATGCGTGATGTTGCTAAAAAGTTAACAGATGCAGATATCGACACCCTATCTAAATATGTTGGTGGCCTACACTAATCATTCTTAACCTATAAAAATAATAAATAGGTCTGAATTACATATACGTTCGAGCACAGAATTGAGAAACGCCCCTATCGGAATACGATAGGGGCGTTTCTTTTATATGGGAAATATATAATTCACGAGTGCTTATGAAGTTGTTTTCGATAGATGGCTGTAGGGAGTGGTTGAGCGAAGTTCTATTTCCCCTCTTTGTTTGTGAGAGATCGACTATTATTTACCGCACGATCATAGGTCTTAATTTCTAAGATAATGAAAATTAGATGTTTTATAAGTTGATGGAATAACGTTCGAAAACTGTGAAGTTAAGCCATTGCAGTCTAAGCCCATGAGGGTAGAGTATCCGCCATCAGCAAGGAGCTGAACTAGATATGGATGATCGACTTGTCTGAAGGTATAGACAGAAACGGATCAGGCTAGGATAGCCCAGTAACAAGATGTTAGAAAAGGAAAGCCAAAATTCATCAGGACGATGACCAACAAACAAATTTGGCAAGGAAAGCACCAATAACAAATGGAGATTTGTGTACCAAGTTGAGTATACAAACTTTGGCCATAATAGGCAGATTTAGAGAGCGATAGGTTTTCCTATCGCTTTTTTTATTGGTTTGATGAAAAAACACCCAATACCACTCCACTATATACGCACTTTCTGGTATGTTTCGCATCCCTGTTTAAGGATGTGCGCATGTATACTTGTCCCTTATGCCATCACGATGATGTGAATCACTACTTTGAAGACAAACGCAGAGAATTTTTGCAATGTCAGCAATGTGAGTTGGTATTTGTTAATCCTCGGCAACGATTAGCTGCAAGCGAAGAAAAAGCGCAATACGATCTCCATGAGAACGATCCGAATGATGCAGGCTATCGTCGATTTTTATCTCGAATAGCTGAGCCATTAACAGGCAAAATTTCATCCAATTCACATGGATTGGATTTTGGTTGTGGTCCCGGTCCTACATTATCTATTATGTTAGAAGAAGCCGGACACACCATGGATTTGTACGATATCTATTACCATCCCGAAACTTCGGTGTTGGAAAAAACGTACGACTTTATGACTGCCACTGAGGTAATAGAGCATCTCTATCAACCGGATAAAGTTTGGCAGCAATGGTTAAATTTAGTTAAGCCAGAAGGCTGGATTGGTCTTATGACCAAGCTAGTAATAGACGTGGATGCGTTTGCTGGTTGGCACTATAAGAATGATCCTACGCATGTAGTCTTCTTTAGTCGTCAAACATTCCAGTTTTTGGCTGAGCGGGATAAGCTCGAACTAGAATTTGTTGGAAATGATGTAATTTTACTGAGGAAACTGCAGTAATGGGTCGTAGTAAGAAATCAAGAAAGCCGGGAGCATTAGGTGCTCCAGAGCCTATGGTAACAAGAAACCGTAGTGAGTCTAACGTTGAAGGTCGTGAACGTAAGCGTATTAAAAAGCGTAAAGGCTTAAAATCAGGTAGCCGTCATTCAGATGGTAGCGATGCACAGCAGCGTAAAGCAGCACAAAATCGTGACCCTCGTTTAGGCAGTAAGAAAAAAATTCCATTGATCGTTGAGCCGGCTAAGAAGCCGAATAAGCAAGAGCGTAAGCTTTCTAACGAGCAAGAGCTTGAAATGCTTGAGAACGATGCTCAACTGAATACTCTGCTAGATCGCATTGAAAATGGTGAAAACCTAGGTGCTGGTCTACAGAAATTTGTTGATGAGAAGCTGGATCGTATCGAACATCTAATGGGTCGCTTAGGCTTATTAGAGCCAGAAGAAGACGAAGAATCTGAAGATGAAATCTTTGAAGAAGCACCTGTAGTGGTGAAGAAAAAGAAAGCGAGTTCTGATGAGGACTTGTTATCTCAGTTTGAAGACTTCGATCTAGACAGCTTCAAAGGGTAATATCGAATGAATGTAACCTTATTAGCCATTGCTGGTGGAGTGATCATTCTCGGCTTAGGTGCTTATGCAGGTTACCTTCTACTTCAAGTGAAGAAGCAGACGGAACTGCAAAAACAGCATCAAGCGTTAGCGATTGAAAAGCGCAACGCGAACATTTACGAAAATGTAAATACGCTATGTTTAGCTGGAATCCAAGGTCAGTGTGACCTATCAGAATTGAGCATTCGTATTTATTACATTATGGATAATGTTCAAGGTGATGAGCGTGTCGACTTTGACGCGGAGTATCCAGCAACGTCTGAGCTGTTCCATATTGTAGAAAATATGGCTCGTGGTGAAGACAGACAAGCGCTTGAGAAGAAAGAGCGTATGGAGCAAAACTTAGCACGGCATAAAGCTGAAACCCGCTTGAATGATACGATTATTGAAGAGTTAAAGGTGCTCCAGAAAAAGGTGCAGCCACTCAATAATCAAATCAACATCCAAATGATATAACCCCAAAGGCTTACTGAAACCGGTAAGCCTTTTTGTTTTAAAGCAAGCATGAGTGATCGTGCTAGCAGTTCTGAATATTAATTGCCAAAACTTGTTGTCGCATCAAACTGCTTTGAAAGTCATATGGCAGAATAGCCAGTCTATAATTTTAAGTATGTAAAACTGATCAGTGAGCGCCATGCGCATCTGATCTTAACCGGAAATACCATCATGTCGAGTCAGCCAGTCGTAACCAACCAGCAAATCGTTTGGGATCAAGCCATCTTAGACAAGTACAACTATTCTGGACCGCGCTACACTTCATATCCAACGGCGTTGGAATTTCATGAAGCGTTCACCGTAGCAGACTACGACATGGCGTGTACCCAATACCCTGATCGACCACTATCTTTGTATGTACATATCCCATTTTGTCATAAACTTTGCTATTACTGCGGTTGTAATAAAGTGATCACCCGCCACTCTCACAAAGCGGATGAATACCTTGATGTGATTGAGCATGAGATTCGCCAGCGCGCTTCTCTATTACATGACCGAAATGTGACTCAGTTGCACTTTGGTGGTGGTACGCCAACATTCTTAAATAAAGCGCAAATTACTCGTCTAATGAAGATCATTCATGATGAGTTTAACTTTGTTGAAACGGCTGAAATCAGTATTGAAGTTGACCCTCGTGAAATCGAGCTAGATATGCTTGATCACCTACGCAATGAAGGGTTCAACCGTTTAAGTATTGGTGTTCAAGACTTCAACAAAGAAGTACAAAAGCTGGTTAACCGTGAGCAAGATGAAGATTTCATTATCGCTATGGTTAAGCGTGCAAAAGACCTAGGTTTCCGTTCGACGAACCTCGATTTAATCTATGGCTTACCTAAGCAGACAAAAGTCTCTTTTGCTGAAACATTAAAGCAAGTGCTAGAAATGCAGCCAGGTCGTTTATCTGTATTTAACTATGCGCACATGCCGCAATTGTTTGCTGCGCAACGTAAAATAAAAGAAGAAGATCTCCCTGTTGCTGAAGAGCGCATGGGAATTTTACAAGATACGATCGCGACTCTAACGGGCGCGGGTTATCAGTTCATCGGTATGGATCACTTTGCTTTACCTGATGATGAATTGGCAGTTGCTCAGCGAAAAGGTGTTTTGCATCGTAATTTCCAAGGCTACACCACACAAGGTGAAGCTGATTTGGTTGGCTTTGGTGTATCTGCTATCTCTATGATGGGGGATGCTTACGCGCAAAACCAAAAAGATCTGAAGAAGTACTATGCGCAAGTCAATGACCTACGCCATGCTTTATGGAAAGGGGTTGCGCTCGATGGCGATGACTTACTTCGCCGTGAAGTGATTAAACAGCTAATTTGTAATTTCAAATTGGATAAAACGAAGATTGAGTCTGAATTTGCAGTCACATTTAATCAATACTTTAAAGAGGACCTAGGTCTTCTACAGACGTTCATTAATGATGAGCTAGTTGAAGTGGATGATAAAGAGATTAGAGTGACTTTACGTGGTCGATTATTGATCCGAAATATTTGTATGTGTTTCGATAAATACTTACGTGCTAAAGCTCGTCAGCAACAGTTCTCACGAGTGATTTAACTTGTTGCGTTAAATATTCGACTCCATAAAAAATGCCAGCATTAAGCTGGCATTTTTGTTTCTAGACTTTGCTAAGCACTAAAGAACTAAAGTGTTATAGCATTAAGTCATTAAGCGCGATTGGCTACTTTGTCTTTTAGTTCTTGCTTCTCAACATCAGAGATGAAAGCAAGGTCAAGACCATTGATTTGAGCTTGACGAATTTGTGCTTGGCTTAAACCAGCTTGTGGTGCTGCAACTTCGTATTCATACGGTAGCTCAATGCCTTCAACTGCTGGATCATCCGTATTTAAACAAGCCATCACACCGTGTTCAAGGAATTGCTTAACAGGGTGGTTAGCAAGAGTTTCAACCGTACTTGTTTGGAAGTTTGAAGTCAGACAAGACTCAATACCAATACGGTTTTCAGCAAGGTAATCCATTAGTTTAGGATCGTGAATAGCTTTCACGCCGTGACCTATACGTGTTGCACCTAGTTCTTGAATTGCTTGCCACATACTTTCTGCACCGGCAGCTTCACCTGCGTGAACGGTGACATTCATACCAGCATCACGCACTTGTTTGAAGTGAGTAACAAAGCGGTCACCAGGTTGACCTAGTTCATCGCCAGCTAAATCAACAGCTACAATTTTGTCTTTTTGAGTAAGAATCGCGTCTAACTCTTGTTGGCATGCGTCTGTTCCGAATGTACGGCTCATGATACCAATTAGGTTCGCTTTTACACCAAAGTCACGCATACCAGCTTCGACACCGTCTACAACAGCTTCAACCACACCAGCAACTGGAAGCTTGTGCTTCATTGCCATGTAGTAAGGTGAGAAGCGTAGTTCAGCATAGTCAATTTGAGCATTCAGTGCGTCTTCTACATTTTCGTAAGCAACACGACGACAAGCCTCTAAATCACCTAGTACCGCTACACCCCAATCAAGTTTAGAAAGAAATGCCACTAGTGATGGTTCTGCTTCAACAATTTGAACGTGTGGAGTGAGAGCTTCAACGTCATAAGCCGGTAACGCAACACCAAACTTCTGACCCAAATCTAAGATAGTTTGAGTACGAATGTTACCGTCTAAATGGCGGTGCAAATCAGTAAGGGGCAAATTTTTAGTTATCATTAGAAAGTATCCAGATCGAGAATGTGTGTGCGGTGGTATCAGTATAAAAATGAATAAGAGCTGTGTCAGTAACAAATGCGTTGGAAAGCAGCGAAATTCGCTGTTTTCTACTTCATGTTCACCAAATCTGTTGGCCACTCATTGAAGGGGACAGGGCGGCTGTATAGGAAGCCTTGCGCTTGAGGGCAGCCTAATTGGGATAACAGCTCCGCTTGTAATGGTGTCTCCACTCCTTCAGCTACCAGGTTCGCTTTAAAGCCTTTTGTGATATTTACAATGGCAGCAACGATAGAGCTGTCGAGATTTTCTTTTTCTAATTTACTGACAAAGCTGCGGTCTATCTTTAAGCAGTCAAAAGGAAGCTTGTGCAAGTAAGCCAAAGAAGAGTAACCGGTACCAAAATCATCAATGGCAATGGAAATACCTAATGACTTCAATGCGAGCATGTTTTCAATGATGATTGGGTTATTGTCGACGATGCGTGATTCCGTTATTTCTAGTGTCAGGTTTCTTGCAGGTAGTCGTGTGGACTGGAGAGTATTTTTCACATCTTGGATGAAGTTTTTCTGAATCAGTTGGTCAACAGATAGGTTAACGTGGATTGTGAAATCCAAGTCCCATTTCCCAGATTCAATCGCGCTGGCGGTATCACGGCATGCTTTGTGTAAGATTTGGTGTCCAATATCGCTAATTAAGCCGCTTTCTTCCGCTAATGGAATGAATTCCAACGGTGAAATTATGCCTTTATCGCTAATCCAACGCGCTAAAGCTTCAGCTCCAACTGTTGCTCCTGTTTCTAAATCAATAATAGGCTGATAGAAAGGTTCGAATTGTTGGCGTTCAATTGCGGTATTAATACGAGCCAGCATAGTCGTACGGTGGCGTGAAGCCTCACCCATTTCAGAGCTATAAATACTGATGCGTGTTTTATCTTGTTTGGCATTACTTAATGCAATACTGCTGTTGCGTAACCCGAGCGTCATGTCATTTTGTTCAGTGAATTTCACCACACCAATAGAGACATTCACTACAACATTTTCAGCCTCCATACTGAAATGAGAAGCAAAAGTTTGCACTAATCGGTGCGAAAGTAAGCTGATGTCGTCTTTCTGAGTTATTGCCGGCGCATAGATAGCAAACTCATCACCACCCGTTCGTGCGAGTAAGTACTCTTCCGATAATGTGGTTCTTAATCGAGACGCTGCAATAATTAGTAGTTGATCACCGTTATAGTGCCCCAAGCTGTCATTGATATCTCTAAATCGGTCAATCCCGATTAGATAGAGGCTGCCACAACTCTTATCTTCTAGCTTATTGTAAGCGTCAATGAACCCTTCTCTACTGTATAAATTAGTCAGGGAGTCATAGGTTAACTGGGACTGAAGAGCATTAAATGACGCTTTCAAATTGTTTGCCATTTCTGTGAAAGCGTACACTAGCATGCTGGTTTCATAGATATGCCCTGGCTGCGGCATATTGCTTTCCCAATCACCTTTAGCAAGGTGCTTAGCTGCTGCGGCTGTTGAAGTGATTGGTCGTGTTATGTGATTGAAAGTGACTAATCCAAGTGCGATGCCAATTAAGCTAACAATTAACCCAATTATCCAGCTATTACGTTGGTTTTCCGGTAAATCGCCGAGTAGGTCTGATTCAGGAATAGACATGCCAATGAACCAAGTGATTCCATATTCGTCTTCATAAGGCGTTATTTGGTTGAAGTAGCGCTCACCATTGAGCTTGAAGCTAAAGCGCTGTGCGTTTTTGTTTGCTGTTAGATTGAGCTGTTCAACATAGCTTGCACTTTCACTGATGATTGGGTTTGAACTTTCAGTGGCTAGTAATCGAACCCCTTTTTCCGTTTTGTCCGTACCCCAAGAAAGCACACTGCCACCGCTTGAGTGAGCGACTAGGCGCTGTTCTTTATCAATAATGTATACGGAAGTATCGGTTTTATCTTTGATACTTTTTAGGAAGTAGTTAAAAGTATCGATCTTAATATCTGCGACAAATACGCCGATAAAGGATTGATTATCGAAGATAGGGGAAAGTGCAGATAAGGTGATCTCCTGTCTTTCATCAGCATTGGCGTAAATGGATGACCAAAGTGGTTTCTTGGATGCCGCAACCGGAGCATACCAAGGGCGAATTCTCGGGTCATAACCGGATATAACAGAGCGAATGTCGCTGCTAAGCTGACTTCCTCTATAAATAACGAGCTTATCTTCTGTACGGTCATCTTGAATCATTAGGGTATACCCATTATTAGATTCCTTTCGAAAACCTACATAATTGGTATCCTCAGAACCAAAACCTAATACATCAAGTTGTGGTATTGAACTGTACAAGTTTGAAAAGCTTTCAAACATGTAGTGTTGAATATCTTCGGTTTCACCGGGCTTATATAAGCCGTGATAGCCAATGGTATGGCTTAGTGCCAGTGCTGCGTTAAAGGGTTCTTGGAGAAAAACCGTTAAGCTTTTGTTTACGTTTTCAGTTAATGACGTGAGCTGCCTAGCGCTAATGTCAGTCACCATTTCTTCATAGTTTTGCTTTTGAGCGAACACAATTACACCAATAGTGAAGAGAAAAATCATCACGAAAGGCAGAACAACGGCAGTTCTTAATGTAATTTGTGCTTTTATGGACATGTTTGGCTATAACTATGTATGTTGTACTGTAATTGTACCCACTCAAAGTCTCCCTAGCGAACTATTTTTGATTAAAATTTAGCTACTTCGCTAGGGGTGGTCGAACTAATAAAGCTCTTTTAATTTTCGAGTTAAGGTGTTTCTGCCCCAGCCTAAAACTTTCGCTGCGTCTTGCTTGTGACCATTTGTATGATCTAGGGCTGCTTCTAAAAGTATACGTTCAAATTCAGGAAGCGCATAAGAAAGTATTTCTTTTTCTCCTGAAGCAAGCGCACACTTTGCCCAATCACCTAATTTTTCTTGCCAGTTTTCAGTGCCTTGACTGGAAATGTTTTTTTTCTCTTCGAGTAATTCTGTTGGAAGGTCGGAAGGTAAAATCTCACTACCGCTTGCCATTACAGTTAACCAACGACATATATTTTCAAGTTGACGCACATTTCCGGGCCAAGTTAGTTTGTTTAACGTTGCAACCGTATCTTTATGCAATGTTTTCACTTCGACGGCTAGCTCTTCAGCCGCAAGCACAAGGAAATGTTGAGTCAGCTTCTCAATGTCTTGTTTACGTTCCCTCAGTGCGGGAATATGGATTCGAATGACATTCAGTCGGTGGAATAAATCTTCTCGGAAGTCACCTTCATTCACTAATCGCTCAAGATCTTGGTGGGTAGCTGCCACGATACGTACATCTACTTTTATGGCTGAGTGACCCCCTACTCGATAGAACTGGCCATCAGATAGGACCCTTAATAGCCTTGTTTGGATATCGAGAGGCATATCTCCTATCTCATCCAGAAAAAGCGTGCCGCCGTTTGCTTGCTCAAACCGACCTTGGCGAACGCTATTTGCACCAGTAAAAGCGCCTTTTTCATGACCAAATAGCTCGGATTCGATTAAGTCTTTAGGGATGGCTGCCATATTAAGTGCAATAAATGGCTTCTTGGCTCTAGGGCTATGCCTATGTAAAGCATGAGCAACCAATTCTTTACCTGTACCTGATTCACCATTAATTAGAACAGAGATAGAAGATCGTGATAAACGACCAATGGCACGAAACACCTCTTGCATCGCAGGTGCTTCACCAATAATTTCAGGTGGATTACTGTCGGTGATCTCATTCGCTTGGTCGCGTTTTTGCTCATGACTGTGTGCGATTGCACGCTCAACAAGTGTTAAGGTTTCGTCAATATCAAAAGGCTTAGGTAAATATTCGAATGCCCCTTTTTGGTAAGCATTCACTGCAGCGTCGAGATCGGAGTGCGCAGTCATGATAATGACTGGGAGGTCTGGGGATTTTTGATGCACTTGGTTAAGTAGCTCAATACCATCCATTCCTGGCATGCGAATGTCGGACACGAGTACATCTGGTGCTTCACGCTCAAGTGCTAGCAACACACTTTCTGCATCAGCAAATGTTTCGCATTTTATATTGGCGGATGACAGTGTTTTTTCTACAACCCAACGAATTGAACTGTCGTCATCAACCACCCAAACATACCCTTTACTCATAATGTGATTCCTTTGCGGCAACTGCTTAATGTGCGAATTTATATTTTTTATGCGTTGTTGTTTTTATATCTTCAATTTTACTTGCCCGTGAACTTGTCGTTTCGCGAGCTTATGAAGCTCATATTGGGAAATAGATAGTAAAAGTTGTATTACCCGGCCAGCTCTCTACGTCGATTTTTCCTTGGTGTTGATCGATTAAGTTTTGAGATATGGATAACCCTAATCCCGTACCACCTTCTCTGCCACTGACCATCGGGTAGAACAAGGTGTCTTGCAGCTCTGATGGAATTCCTGGGCCGTTATCATTGATTTCGACACGTGCCGCGAGCTTGTAACGTTTCCCATGAATATTGGCTTGATGCACCGTTCTGGTGCGAATGGTGATTCTAGCCCGTTCTTGCTTGGACAAAATTTGGGCGGCATTGCTAACAATATTTAGCATGGCTTGCTCTACTTGAGCTGGATCCATCAGAAAAGTGGGTAAGCTCGGGTCGTAATCTCGTTCAATTGTAAGGGCTGGTCCCGCCTCAAGCTCAACTAACTGACGAACTTTTTCTAGTATTTGGTGAAGATTTTCTTCTGACTTTTTACCTGGTTTTTGTGGACCAAGTAGCCGGTCAACGAGCATTCTCAGGCGGTCAGCTTGTTCGATAATGATTTGCGTATATTCATTTAAGGATGGATCTGGCAGCATTTTTCCAAGTAACTGAGCCGCACCTCTTAACCCACCTAAAGGGTTCTTTATTTCATGCGCTAATCCCCGAACTAATAATTTAGCGGCTTGCTGCTGCGCATGTTGGTTCAGTTCTTGGCTTAAACGTCTTTGCTGATCAATCTTACGCATCTCGACGAGCAGCAGTGTCTCACGGTTCCAAGATATTGGGCTTACTGTCACTTCCAACATAAGAGGGCGACCATCGACAACGAAGGTCACGTCACTATCAGTAATACTTTGACCGCTTTGTAGGGGTTGAGTGAGCAAGGCTAAATCCAATGAAGCATGCTGAATAAGCTGGGTGAGAGGATGATCAACAATACGTTTAGCACTTTGAGAAAAAAGCTGCTCAGCTGCAGGGTTGGCATGACGAATGAACAGTTGCTCATCGAGCAATAAAATGGCCGTGACCATATTATCGAGAATTGCGTTAGAAAGCTGATGGGTATCTATGCTGTCGCTTTGAATTGAACGGTTCACTGTCGCATCCTTGAACTGGTTTTATCCTTGCACCAAGTTGGTGCGTGGTAAATTCAAGTATGGCGCATATCAATCAGAAGCTAAAGATAATTCATAATAGAGGCTGATTATTGAGGAAAAGAAGGGAATATGTACTTGTTTATTCCCTTTTTAAACCGATTGACCTACTTGATTGTCGCTCTGTGTAAAAACACAGTGACAGGACTAGTAGATGCAATAAGCTTGCCGCTTCTATGTGCTTGAATTGATAAGGTATGAGTGCCTCGATCTATATTTTTTAATTGCCACATTGCTTGGGTCTGTGGAGCGCCATATCGACGACCATCGAGTATTAGTTGTAATTGTTCACCTATCCCCAACTTACGGTTTAACTCTATCTGTATCGTAAGGTTTCCACGGTTACTACGAATGGTTTCATCATGCTGAGGAGAAACCATAGTGAGCATGAGTTCTAGATCTTTTTTTGGTTTATCTTTCTTTTTAGGCGGCTTTTTCTGTGCGTCCATTTTAGGGGGATCGACGGGAGTGGATGACTCAAATTTTGGGGCAGGGGCTGATGCTTCTAATTGAGGTAGAGTAATTTGCTTAGCGCTTTGTATTGGTGAATCACTGAAATGAAGCACACCGTTTTCATCTTCCCATGTATACACAGTTTGTGCATGAGCTAAGGTCGTAACATGTATTGTAGGAATAGCGAAGGCTAGTCCAAGTAATATTAGGATCTGTTTCATTCTTCTCTACCTTCTGGATTCAGCACTTAGTAAGGTTGTTTACGTATTGGATTTGTATTGTTTTTATTTTTGTGTGGGCAGCTTAATCTTTTGCCGATAATGAGCTGTTGCCGACAATATATTACGAGAAGAATCAGGATTTTAAGTATAAAAAAGGCCCGCCTGCGAGGCGAGCCTAATAAATTGTAACTACGTTACATTTTGCATTACCTGACTAAATCGAGGCTATGCAATACCGACAATCAAATTAAACTGAGTAGTACAGTTCAAATTCAAGTGGGTGTGTAGCCATGTTCACACGTTGTACGTCGTCTGATTTCAGAGTGATGTAAGAATCAATGAAATCGTCAGAGAATACGCCGCCAGCAGTTAGGAACTCACGGTCTTCGTTAAGAGCTGCTAGAGCTTCTTGTAGAGATTCAGCTACTGTTGGGATTTCAGCTGCTTCTTCTGCTGGAAGGTCGTATAGATCTTTATCCATAGCTTCGCCTGGGTGAATCTTGTTCTTAATGCCGTCAAGACCAGCCATTAGCATTGCAGAGTATGCAAGGTATGGGTTAGCTGCTGGGTCACCAAAACGTAGCTCGATACGACGTGCTTTCGGAGTTGGTACTACTGGGATACGGATAGAAGCAGAACGGTTACGTGCTGAGTAAGCAAGCATTACCGGAGCTTCGAAACCAGGAACAAGACGCTTGTATGAGTTTGTTGCTGGGTTAGCAAATGCGTTGATTGCGCGGGCGTGCTTGATGATACCACCGATGTAGAACAGTGCCATTTCAGATAGGCCGCCGTATTTATCACCAGCAAACAGGTTAACGCCATCTTTATTTAAAGACATGTGAACGTGCATACCTGAACCATTGTCACCAACTAGTGGTTTAGGCATAAATGTCGCTGTTTTACCAAATGCGTGAGCAACGTTGTGTACAACGTACTTGTAGATTTGAGTCTCATCAGCTTTTGTTGTTAGCGTGTTGAAGCGAGTTGCGATTTCGTTTTGACCCGCAGTTGCTACTTCGTGGTGGTGAGCTTCAACAACTAGACCCATCTCTTCCATTACTAGACACATTGCAGAACGGATGTCTTGAGAAGAATCTACAGGAGCTACTGGGAAGTAACCGCCTTTAACGCCAGGACGGTGACCTTTGTTACCGCCTTCGATGTCAGAACCTGTGTTCCAAGCTGCTTCTACGTCATCAATCTTGAAGAAAGAACCAGACATGTCATTTGAGAATTTAACATCGTCAAATAAGAAGAATTCTGGTTCAGGACCTACTAGAACTGTATCTGCGATACCAGTAGAGCGTAGGTATTCTTCTGAACGTTTAGCGATTGAGCGTGGGTCACGGTCGTAGCCTTGCATTGTTGCAGGCTCAAGAATGTCACAACGAACATTTAGCGTTGCGTCTTCTGTGAACGGGTCAAGAACGGCAGATGATGCGTCAGGCATCATTACCATGTCAGATTCGTTAATGCCTTTCCAACCAGCTACAGAAGAGCCGTCAAACATTTTGCCTTCTTCAAAGAAGTCTGCGTCTAGTTGGTGAGAAGGGATAGAAATATGCTGCTCTTTACCTTTTGTATCGGTAAAACGTAAGTCGATAAATTTAACTTCGTTTTCTTGGATCAGCGATAGTACATTTTCTACTGACATCTTGGATAACCTCCAGTGTTATTAAATCGGTATTAGCTAGATTCGGATGAAACCAGCATTGATTAATGTCTGTCATTTGCATTAATCGATGCTGAATTCATTAAAGCCAAAATCATGCCAAAAAAATTATTCCATTAATTTCAATGTTTTACTTTATTTGGTGCGTGTGATTGCACTTTCTGTGCACCAAAATGATCTGCGCTTGCACCAAGTTGGTGCTAATTGGTTGTTTTGCACCAATGTGAGCCACAAACCCGATACCATTCAGCAATGAATTGCACTTATTGTCAATCCACTTTTTTCATTTCACGAGACATTCATTTTTTAATGGTGTGATTTAGAGAATAATGTTCAAAATTATTAGAGGTTAAAACCAGTAAATGGTTGAACTTAAAACAAGGCGAATCAAAAAAATAAAAAAACGTTTGTATCAGATCACATATTTCTGGGGTTTTGTCTAAAATCTGGTATATTATTGACCGTTTTTTAAATCAAGCTAGTGGCATTTCCTCTATTTTCAGAGGTTATATGCGGCTACTTTTATGAGTGAATCGAGAATCCATGTCTACTCCACAGATTGATAAGTTAAGAAATATCGCGATCATCGCGCACGTTGACCACGGTAAAACGACTTTGGTTGATAAACTGCTACAACAGTCAGGCACTCTTGAGTCTCGTGGTGAAGCTGAAGAGCGTGTCATGGATTCGAATGACATCGAAAAAGAGCGTGGCATTACAATCCTTGCTAAGAACACAGCAATTAACTGGAATGATTACCGTATCAACATCGTAGATACTCCGGGACACGCGGACTTCGGTGGTGAAGTTGAACGTATCATGTCTATGGTTGATTCTGTTCTGCTTATCGTTGACGCAGTTGATGGTCCAATGCCTCAAACTCGTTTCGTAACGCAAAAAGCATTCGCACACGGTCTTAAGCCAATCGTTGTAATTAACAAGATTGACCGTCCAGGCGCTCGTCCTGATTGGGTTATGGATCAAATCTTTGACCTGTTTGATAACCTAGGTGCTACAGATGAGCAACTAGACTTCACTACTGTTTACGCATCAGCTCTTAATGGCTGGGCAACAATGGAAGAAGGTGTTACTGGCGAGAACATGGAACCACTATTCCAAGCTGTTGTTGATACAGTTGAAGCGCCTGCAGTTGACCTTGATGGTTCACTACAAATGCAAGTTTCTCAACTAGATTACAGCTCTTACGTTGGTGTTATCGGCGTATGTCGTGTAACTCGCGGTAGTGTTAAACCAAACCAGCAAGTAACGATTGTTAATGCTGAAGGTAAAAAGCGTAATGGTAAAGTAGGTACAGTTCTTGGTTACCTAGGTCTTGACCGTCACGAAGTTGAAGTGGCAAACGCTGGTGACATCATTGCAATCACAGGTCTTGGTGAGCTGAAAATTTCAGACACTATCTGTGACGTAAACAATGTTGAAGCGATGGAAGCACTGTCTGTTGATGAACCAACAGTAACAATGACATTCCAAGTAAACACTTCTCCATTCGCTGGTAAAGAAGGTAAATTCGTTACTTCACGTAACATTCTTGAGCGTCTAGAAAAAGAACTAGTACACAACGTTGCACTGCGTGTTGAAGAAACTGATAGTCCAGACCGTTTCCGTGTATCTGGTCGTGGTGAACTTCACCTATCTATCCTGATCGAAAACATGCGCCGTGAAGGTTTCGAGCTAGCTGTATCTCGTCCAGAAGTAATCATCAAAGAAGAAGATGGTCAGAAGATGGAACCGTTCGAAACGGTTACTATCGATGTACTTGAAGAGCACCAAGGTGCAATCATGGAAAGCATCGGTCTTCGTAAGGGTGAGCTAACAGATATGGCACCAGATGGTAAAGGCCGTGTTCGCATGGACTTCATGATGCCTTCTCGTGGTCTTATCGGCTTCCAAACTGAATTCCTTACAATGACGTCTGGTTCTGGTCTTATCTACCACTCATACGATCACTACGGTCCATACAAGGGCGGTATCATTGGTCAGCGTAATAACGGTGTTCTAGTTTCGAACGCAACTGGTAAAGCATTGACTTACGCATTGTTCTTCCTTCAAGCTCGTGGTCGCCTATTTGCAGAGCACGCGGATGAAGTTTATGAAGGTCAAGTAATCGGTATTCATAACCGTTCAAACGACCTGACAGTAAACTGTCTGAAAGGTAAACAGCTAACGAACGTTCGTGCATCTGGTACTGATGAAGCACAAGTTCTTTCTCCACCGATCAAACACACTCTAGAGCAAGCTCTTGAGTTTATCGATGAAGATGAGCTAGTTGAAGTAACGCCACTTAACGTACGTATTCGTAAGAAACTTCTTACTGAAAACGAACGTAAGCGTGCAGCACGTCCTGCTAAAGCTTAATTAATTTGCTAATGTAACCGTTAGGTTATTTTAGAATAAGAAACCCCGAGTAGCTTGGCTGCTCGGGGTTTTGTTTTATAGGCTTACTTCTTCTGCCTGCATATTGATATGCTGCACTGTTTTTATAACAAGCCACCATAAAGGAAAACCATGCTGCCGATTATCATCACGGGTGGACCAGGTGCTGGGAAAACGACGCTGATTAATGCGCTTTCAAGTGCTGGTTATACTACGTATCCAGAGGTTTCTCGTATTCTCATTGAAGAGCAAAGTCAGCTAGATAATGGCATTCTTCCATGGGCTAATATGAAAGCTTTTGCTGAGTTATGTTTTATTTCTATGAGGCAGCAAAAGAGACAATCGGGCCGCGTTGATACTGTATTTTTAGACCGTGCTATCCCAGATATTTTCGGGTATTTAAAGCAACAGAATCTGACTATTCCGGCGAGTTATATTGAAGAGTGCCAAGGTTATCATAGCCAAGTCTTTTTCTGCCGACCTGAAGTATCTGTGTATGTTCAAGATGATGTTCGTCCCTATCCATTTGATGGAGCATTAGAAATTCACCAAGCTTTAATTGAGGCTTATCAAGGGGTGGGTTTTGAAGTGGTCGATGTGCCATGGGGAAAAGTAGCTGAACGAGTGAGTTTTGTTGAGCAGTATCTTAACTTACAAACAGAGAAAGTTTAGGCGTGAGATAACATCGAGTGGGGGTTATAACTTTTGGGAAAGACAACCCTATGAAGAGTATAGAGCTGTCTTTTAAAATGTTATTTAGTTCAATATGGCTGAGCTTAATTTTACTGAGTATTGAGTCGCTCTAAAAACTTATCTGACTCGGCAATCGCGGTATTCATTTGCTTGATCGCATAAGCAATGTCTTTCTCTAAGCTCATGAACTCACCTTGTAAAGAACCTACCGCACTAGCATTAAGGTTATGTTTTAAATACAAAGTATTGTCTCTTAGTGTGTTCAGTACTGGGTCCATTTTCTTTTCAGCTCGTTTCATTGCTGAAAGCATGGTTTTGTATGAGGCTTTAGTTTCTCGTAACTTTTGCTCGCTGGAACGGCGAAGTGAACTGCTTGTGTAGAGTTCTAATTCAGCTTGCCATTCATCAAATAATGCGTCTGATACATCTTCTATCGCTGCAATTCGGTCACTGACATTTTGAGCGGCTTTTTCGCTGTCTTGGTATTTGTCATTGACTTGGTTATACATGCCTTCCAGTTCACCACCATTAAACTTTGTTAATGCAGTGAGGGCTTCTAAGGCGCTGGTAAATTCCTCTTGAGCATCTTGTTGAGACTCTTTAGCGTCTTCTACCCGATCAACCATGATGTCACGCTTGTGGTAACCGACTTGCTCCATCGCTGAATAATATGCCGATTGACATCCAGTCAATGTAAAAATAGATAGCATAATGACGAGTAAATAAGGCATCCTTGATTCCTATTGGTAAATAGCGGAAGTATTACTTAGAACTATGAACGAGTTACAAAGGAGTTACAAGTTGAAGATTGCAAAGGGAATGGCACTCGTGATGATGTTTTTTCGTTATTTACTCGTGCGTATGAAGCACGACAGAGTAAATGTGAATGCCGGTTATTTGGCTTATATAACCTTGCTGTCAATTGTCCCTATGCTGACGGTTTTACTGTCTATTTTGTCTTCATTTTCTGTTTTCTCTGATGTCGGTATAGTGCTACAGAGCTTTATTATTAATAACTTTGTGCCAGCCGCCGGAGACGCTGTTCACGGTGCATTGTTAGATTTCGTTGCAAATACCGGCAAGATGACGGCAGTTGGTAGTGCTTTCTTGTTTGTTGCAGCATTGATGTTGATATCCAATATAGATAAAAACCTGAACTATATCTGGCGAGTGACAGACAAAAGACGTGCTGTCTTGTCATTCTCTATGTATTGGATGGTGTTGACTCTTGGTCCTATCTTGGTTGGTGCCAGTATTGCGGCAACCTCGTATATTACGTCTTTAAATGTGATACAGCATGAAGCTGTGTCTGGGATCTACCATACCTTATTACGTAAATTACCTTTTATTTTGTCATTCTGTGCATTTGTTGGGTTGTACTTACTAGTGCCGAACAAAAAAGTACATTTTTCTCATGCGGTCATTGGTTCTCTTGTTGCCGCTATTCTATTCGAACTCAGTAAAAAGGGTTTTGCTGATTACATTACTCAGTTCCCTTCTTATCAATTGATCTATGGTGCACTCGCGGCAATTCCAATCTTATTTGTTTGGGTATATTTATGCTGGTTAATTGTTTTGGTTGGTGCCGAAGTGACGGCTGCGCTAGGGGAGCAGGAACAGTGGAGAGAGAATCAAGAAATGGTACACTCTCTTGATAATTCTACTGTTGTAGTAAAAGGGAATCCGAGTGATAGCACTGATCCAAAGAGTGAGTGAAGCCGCCGTTCGAGTAAATGGTGAGGTTGTTGGCGAAATAGACCAAGGTCTATTGGTATTATTAGGTGTTGAGCGTGATGATGATGAAGCAAAAGCTAAACGTCTAGTAGAACGTGTGACAACTTACCGCGTCTTTGAGGATGAAGCAGGTAAGATGAACCTTAATGTTCAACAAGTTAATGGTAAGGTACTCGTGGTATCACAATTTACGTTACCTGCGGATACTAAAAAAGGGACGCGTGCGGGTTTTTCTCGTGGTGCTCACCCTAGTGAAGCTGAACGTCTTTATGACTATTTTTCTGAACAATGCGAGTTAGTACTGCCCACAGAGCGCGGTCAATTTGCGGCGGATATGAAAGTGTCGCTCGTCAATGATGGACCGGTGACATTCTGGCTACAAGTTTAGGCTTAAAAAGGACAAGCATGTTTAAACTCATTACTCCGACAACTGAAAATCAACTCAACAAGTATTACCACTTTAGATGGCAAATGCTCCGAGAGCCTTGGCGTATGCCAGTTGGATCGGAACGTGATGAATATGATCCCATGAGCCACCATCGAATGATTGTTGATGGTCGAGGCCGGCCAATGGCGATTGGTCGCTTATACATTACGTCTGATTCTGAAGGCCAAATACGCTATATGGCGGTAAAAAATTCCCGTCGTAGTAAAGGTATGGGTTCATTGATCTTGGTTGCTTTGGAGTCATTAGCGAGGCAAGAAGGCGCTAAGCGCTTAGTATGTAACGCCCGTGAAGATGCCATCTCATTTTATGAGAAAAATAGCTTTGAGCGCCGAGGTGAGATTAATGACCAGCGTGGTCCGGTTCGTCACCAGCAAATGGTGAAGCATTTAGACCCAATGGCAGATGTATTGAGAAAGCCTGAATGGTGTAATGAGTTGCAGCAGCGTTGGGAACATCAAATCCCTATCAGCGATAAGATGGGAATCAAAATTAACCAATATACTGGTTATCAATTTGAATGTAGTGCTCAGCTGAACCCTAATTTGAACCCACATAATACAATGTTTGCAGGTTCTGCTTTCACCTTAGCTACATTAACTGGGTGGGGGATGACATGGTTACTCATGAAAGAGCGCAACCTCACGGGTGATATCGTTTTAGCAGACAGTAATATTCGCTATCGACATCCTGTTGAACAAAACCCAGTGGCTTCAACATCACTAGACGGTATCAGTGGTGATTTAGACCGTTTAGCTTCTGGTCGTAAAGCTCGAATTATCATTCATGTGACCATTTTTAGTGGCGACGTCGCGGCTGTCGATTTCGTGGGAACTTACATGCTTCTTCCTGATTATAAGAAGGTGCTGACGGTTCCAGATAATACTGATGAACCAATAACAGCCTAGCTGTTCATTTCGCTTCAGGTGTTATTACAGCTCAAAGTGTAATGACAGCGCAATCTGATTTACCTGCAGTGCATGCACATCGTTCACCATAAAGCGCTACTCAGGTTGGGTGGCGTTTAGTTGAGTGGTATTTAGTTGATCTGCGTTTTTTGATTGGCAATGGTTATCTTGTGAGAATTTAATATCGTTTGGTTTACCACTATAACGAGCACATTCGTTGCTTAACGACATGAATAATGTACTTTCTTGTACCTGTGACAAATCAAGTTTCCCTCTTATATCTCCATTCCAATCTTTCCCTGATATCTCTGCGGGAGATAGCTCCAATCGTCCCCTATCTGCGTTTATTGCTAACTCTGGAATTTCAAAATTCGCATTTTCGATTCGAGGTTGATCGGTTTGAGAATGATGTGCAGGAAAAACCAATTCTCCATTTCTAATGCTACCGGTTACCTGACCGTCGAGAGTGTGGCTAAACATCAACAGATCACCGCCTAAACCGCTGGCTTGCAGTTCAAATTCACTAAGCCCTGTGACTTCAAATGGCAGAGCTAGCAAGTTGGTGAATGGTGTGATGGGTAATCCATCAGCTGTGAGAGATAGACTCCAAGGCTGACTTGGCTTCGAAAAATCAAACGTTGAGTGTGCATCCACATATCCACGCTCAAGTGGAGCAAAGAAGCGCGTTAATTGCCATACACCTTGATTACTGTTCATTTCGAGCAAAGGATGTGAACTCACAATGCTTTGGTAACTGGCATTATTAGCACTGGCTCTAAGTTGCCCCTGCCATAGCCCCAGCTTGCGATTCTTTACTATTGTTAATTGCTGACCTTCAACATTAAAACCGGAAACTTGCCAATAGGGATGCTGGGCAAGTTGGATAAACTGACTGCGCTCTATGTTGAGTTCGTTTATGGATAAATCTTTGAGGTCACTTAACCACTCAGAGTTAATGAATGAAGGTAAAACTTGATTTTTAGCTTCCTCTTTAAACCATTTAACCCCCTGAATTGAGAGTTGATTAAGGCGCATTGAATCTGGAGTGATTTCTCCGCTGAGCTGAATGCTGCCTTGCAACCATTGAGTAAATAAGTCATCCACAATGATAGTGTCTGGCATTAAACTTAGCTTCACACTCGGTTCCACCCAAATATGCTGACCTAAAGTTAAGCTATTCGCTTGAATGGAAATACTGCCTTTATTTTGTTGCCATTGTTTAAATGGAAGTTGGATATTTTCTAGTGAAATATCAAACCCAGCAAAGTGCCCATCTTGCCACTGAACATCACTTCGTAATATATCGACGCTATTGAGGTGGTTGATCTTAAAAGCACTTAGGCTCCAATCTTTCGTAAGAATATTTTTGGCTTGTTGCTCATTAAGTCTTAATCCATCAATAGTGACGTTGATTAATGACCAAGCTTGGTCAAACTGCTCTGCTTGTCCTGAAACTTGTGCGTCTCGCCATAAAAAAGATACCCCGTAAGCGGTGCTGTCTTTAGGTTTGTAGTCAACATCAATTAATAAATTGTCTATGGCCTCATCTTGCCAGTAAATTTGCTCAGCACTTAGCTGCAGTTTTCCGTAGGGAAAAACTTGTTGTTCACTTTCCCAAGTGGGCTCAGTAATTTGTAGGTTGAGGCTTCGGGCGCTAAAGGTTTCACCTGGAGATACACCTTCGTGGGCAAAGTCGAGGTTATTGAATGCTAATTGATGAAGAAGAATGTTGTGCTTGTTAAGAAAAGCCGAAGCGGATAGTAGTGACGATCTAGTCTGTTGAAGGTTAAGACCGTCGATAAGTACGCTATCGAAAATCCAGCTTCTCGTTTTAAGCGTATCGGAGCTTAACCACAGCGTGATTTGATCAATATATAAGGGATTCTCTTGCCCAAGTTGAACTCCTGATAGCGAGAGCTGATAAGGGGCGTTGTAAGCAATGTCTTCAATCGTAATGGGGTAAGTCGCCGTTTGTTTAAGAATCGAGTTGGCGATATCTACACGATAAGAGGTTTGCAGGCTTAATAGCAACGCGGCAACGGTTGCTATCATTATTGATAACACAATACCAAAAGCCATCAGTGCTTTTTTCATTCCTTGAATACCTTAAAGTCTCATTAAGCCTTGAAGTAGAGTGGAGCAAAAAAAGTGTAACAGCAACAAAAAAGCCCCTCAAAAGAGGGGCTTGCTACAAAAATATCACTTTTAACACAAGTCTGAAGCCAGTTTAGCTATTCGCTTAGTCTAGCTGAGGACCTGCTGCAACCAGTGCTTTACCTTCGTCGTTGTCAGTGTACTTATCAAAGTTGTTGATGAAGCGTTCTGCTAGATCTTTCGCTTTGCTTTCCCATTGTAGTGGGTCAGTGTAGGTATCACGAGGGTCCAGAATCGTTGGGTCAACGTCATGCAAAGAAAGTGGGATCTCTAAGTTAAACATAGGGATAACTTTCGTTTCAGCATTATCAATAGAGCCATCAAGAATCGCATCAATGATGCCACGTGTGTCTTGAATTGAAATACGCTTACCAGAACCATTCCAACCAGTATTTACTAGGTAAGCTTCAGCGCCAGCCGCTTCCATACGCTTCACAAGCACTTCAGCGTACTGAGTTGGGTGAAGAGTTAGGAATGCCGCACCGAATGCCGCAGAGAACGTAGGTGTTGGTTCAGTGATACCACGCTCTGTACCTGCCAGTTTCGCTGTAAAGCCAGATAGGAAGTGGTACTTCGTTTGCTCTGGTGTCAGCTTAGACACAGGTGGTAGAACCCCAAAAGCATCGGCTGTTAAGAAGATAACTTTCTGAGCATGACCCGCTTTTGATACTGGTTTAACAATGTTATCAATATGATGAATTGGGTAAGAAACACGAGTGTTTTCTGTTTTAGAACCATCATCAAAGTTGATAGAGCCATCGCCACGAACGGTGACGTTTTCTAATAGAGCATCACGACGAATCGCATTGTAGATTTCAGGTTCTGCTTCTTTAGATAAGCGGATGGTCTTAGCGTAACAACCGCCTTCAAAGTTGAAGATACCGTCGTCATCCCAGCCGTGCTCATCATCACCAATGAGTTGACGCTTAGGATCTGTTGACAGTGTTGTTTTACCTGTACCAGAAAGACCGAAGAATACCGCAACATCGCCTTCTTCGCCGACGTTAGCACTACAGTGCATTGATGCAATACCTTGCAGAGGTAGCAAGTAGTTCATCATTGCAAACATGCCTTTCTTCATTTCACCGCCATACCAAGTACCGCCAATGACTTGTACGCGCTCAGTTAGGTTGAATGCGACGAAGTTTTCTGAATTAAGACCTTGTTTTTCCCAGTTAGGGTTGGTTGTTTTAGCACCATTCATTACCACGAAATCTGGTTCAAACGTTGCTAATTCTTCTTCTGATGGGCGGATGAACATGTTTTTAACGAAATGAGCTTGCCACGCCACTTCAGTAATAATTCGAACACTTAGGCGAGTGTCTGGGTTTGCACCACAATAACCGTCAATTACAAATAGGCGTTTACCAGATAGTTGAGTCGTAACTAATTCTTTTAGCTCGCTCCATACTTCAGTAGTAATTGCTTTATTGTCATTTTTGCCTTGATCTGACCACCACATGGTATCGCGTGTTGTGTCATCTTTTACAATGTATTTATCTTTCGGTGAGCGGCCAGTAAAGATACCAGTGTCAACAGCAACAGAACCAAGCTCTGTGACTACACCTTTTTCGTAGCCTTCTAAACCTGGAAGTGTTTCTTCAACGAATAACTGTTCGTAGCTTGGGTTGCGAAGAACCTCAGTAACGCCAGTAAGTCCGTGCTTAGTTAGATCAATTTGTGCAGCCTTTGTATGTTCCATAACAGTCATAGGTGCTCCTTGTAGGATATTTTGTAGGGATTTTTTATTAATTTTTTATTGTTATCTGCTCACCATGCTAGCAACGAGACTGGGGGAAAACAGGGATATAGCTCAAAAAATATCCATATCAACCATAGGGTTTTAAGTGTCTCGTCACATATTGGCCTAGCTAGTCTATCCTGTGCGCAAACCTTTGCGCTAGAGCAAAATGCTTTATTAATTGACTAAAATTAAGCGGTGCTTTTCTTACGTTAAAGTCCCGTATTTACTGACCTTAGATCACAAAAAGGCCCGCGTAGTGCAGGCCTTTTTTTGGGTAAATTACGTCTTTACTGTACGGGTGAAATTAATGAACCGTATTATTGCCTTTATCTGCCGCTTGAGCATATAAAGCGTCCACATCAGTTTTGTCGAACGCGTAGTTTGTGCCACAGTAATCACAGTGAAGTGCCACACTGCCTTCAGTACTAATGATGTCGTAAATCTCTTCTTGAGCAACGGTGATGATCGCAGCACCACTTCGTTCACGAGAACACCCACAGAAAAATTCGACTTGTTGTGGTGTAAACACCTGAACCTTTTCTTGGTTGTATAAACGGTAAAGCAGATCATTCGCTTCTAAAGAGAATAGCTCTTCATTTTTAACTGTATCTGTTAATTGCTCTAAATGTTCAAAGTCATCTGGAGAGCCAGTGCCATCCGGCATGATTTGTAGAAGCATACCAGCAGCGTGAGCTTTCCCTTCATGTTCGCCAGTACGCAGCCATAGGCGCGTCTTTAGCTGTTCAGAATTAGCAAAGTACCCTTCAAGCACTTCAGCTAATGTATTGCCTTCAAGACCTACGATACCTTGGTAGCGTTCGCCTTTTTTCGGATCGATAGTGATCACTAAGTGACCTTTACCCATCAAATCGTGAAGACCAGCATCATCTGCGATCTCACCTTCAAAACGAGCGACACCACGGATTTTTTGATCATTGTCGCCATTAATCACAGCAAGGGAAACAGGACCGTCACCTTGCAGTTGCATTGTGATTGAGCCTTCAAACTTTAATGTTGCAGTAAGAAGAGTCGTAGAAACTAATAGCTCACCAAGTAGTTTTTGAACCGCTACAGGGTATTCCTTGCTAGAAATGATATTTTGGTATGCTTCATCCAGTTGCACCAATTCACCGCGTACAGATAGGTCTTCAAATAGGTAGCGATTTAAAACGTTATTTGCCATGTGGCTATTCCTTCCAGCTTATTGACTCTTGAATTTGATGATGTCGCGACGCTGCTTTTTGTCAGGTCGGCGCTCAGGGCTTGGGTTTTGTGCGTGTAACCTTCGTTGCTCAGCGAATGTTTCACGTTTTGCTACGCTTTCTTGCGTTTCGGCGTAGAGAGTTTGAGCTTCTGGAGCTCCACGTCGTTGATCGGAAATTTTTTCGATCGTAACGGTTTTCTCTTCATTACCCTGACGCAGTAAAATTACGGCCCCAAGTTCGACAATTTTGCTTGGTTTACTGCGTTGACCATTATAGTGGACTTTACCACCATCGACCATATTACGAGCAATTGAGCGAGTTTTGTAAAAGCGAGCTGCCCATAACCATTTATCTAGCCTGACAGCTTCATTAGGAGTTTTCATACGGCGCTGCGCCTCATTATATTGAAATATTGTAGATATAAATTATTCAGTATTGTTGTGTGTAAAATCACGATAAGGGACTGAGCAATCATTTCGTAGAAGCTAAAGTGGTGTCGCGACCTATTTTTTTCAAGGTTCATTGCAAAATAGCTGCTGAGTCACTTGCGAAATTGGGGTTTGTGGTATAGTCGAAAAACCTATGACTATATGATGTTGTAATCATTGTGGCTTATATATTGTCACTAAGGTTAGTCAGTTGAGAGCGACAACATTGTGGCCCTTAGAGTATTGAAAGGATTGTAGACGAGTGAAGTTATTAGAACTCGGTAGTGGGCTTGATAGGTTTCCTGCATTAAACCGGTTATTACAGAATGGAACAGTATTCCAGCAAAAGATCAGTGTACTAACTTGCTGCATACTACTTGGTATCACAGCATGGATCTTAGGTCAGTTAGTATGGTTTATCCAGCCATCAGAGCAATCTGTCACACCTTGGAAAGCCAGTATCTCCTCATCGAACCGTCAGCAAGCATCTTTAGATATTTCAGCTTTACAGAAAGGCAATCTATTTGGTGCTTACAGCCAAGTAGTTGCGCCCGTTGTTGAGCAGCCCGTGGTGACTGACGCACCGAAAACACGACTTAACTTAGTGTTAGTTGGGGCGGTGGCGAGTTCTAACCCAAATCTTAGTCTTGCCGTTATTGCCAATCGCGGTAAGCAAGCGACTTACGGGATCAATGAAGAAATTGAAGGTACGAGAGCAAAACTCAAAGCCGTACTTATTGACCGTGTAATTATTGATAATTCAGGTCGTGATGAAACTTTAATGTTAGATGGGCGTGAATATAAAAAGCTTTCAGCTACACAAATGAAAGCAAAGCCGGCCCCTTCAAACCGTGGAAATAACCCAAGTTCTGCTGATAAATTGTCGGAAATTAAAGCACTTATCGCAAAGGACCCACAGCAGCTATTTCAGTACGTTCGTTTATCGCAGGTTAAGCGAGATGGAAACGTACTGGGCTATCGTGTTAGTCCTGGTAAAGCGCCGGAACTATTTAAGTCTGTTGGGCTCGAATCGGGTGATATTGCAATTCAGTTGAATGGTAATGACCTCACAGATCCTGCCGCTATGGGCAAGGTATTTCGTACATTACAAGAACAATCAGAGCTCAGCATTACTGTTGAAAGAGACGGTCAGCAACATGATATATTTATTGAATTTTAAGACTTTTTGCCAGAATTTGGGCGAAAATGCAGGAGAAAAACGTGAAACATTGGTTTAAGAAAAGTGCATGGTTACTAGCAGGAAGCTTGGTTTGTTCACCAGCCGCTATCGCCAATGATTTTAGTGCAAGCTTCAAAGGCACAGATATCCAAGAATTTATTAATATTGTTGGACGTAACCTAGAAAAAACGATCATCGTTGACCCTTCGGTACGAGGTAAAATTGATGTACGCAGCTACGACGTACTTGATGAAGAGCAATACTACAGCTTCTTCCTCAACGTATTAGAAGTGTATGGCTACGCTGTTGTTGAAATGGAATCTGGCGTACTTAAGATCATTAAAGCAAAAGACTCTAAAACTTCAGCCATTCCTGTGGTTGGTGATCGTGACTCTATCCAAGGCGATAGCGTAATTACACGTGTTGTTGCGGTTCGTAATGTATCGGTTCGTGAATTATCACCGCTATTACGTCAGCTAAATGATAATGCTGGCGCAGGTAACGTTGTTCACTATGATCCAGCGAATATCATTTTGATTACTGGTCGTGCCGCGGTTGTGAACCGTCTTGCGGAAATCATTAAACGTGTTGACCAAGCGGGTGATAAAGAAATTGAAGTTGTCGATCTAAAAAATGCATCGGCTGCTGAAATGGTAAGAATCGTCGATGCTTTAAATAAGACAACAGACGCGAAAAGTACTCCTGCTTTCTTACAGCCAAAACTAGTCGCTGATGATCGTACTAACTCTATTCTTATTTCTGGTGATCCTAAAGTTCGTAGCCGTCTAAGAAAGCTGATTGAGCAGCTAGATGTAGAGATGGCGACAAAAGGTAACAACCAAGTTGTTTACCTAAAATATGCTAAAGCAGAAGATTTAGTTGATGTACTTAAGGGTGTGTCAGATAACCTACAATCTGAAAAGCAGTCGTCAAGTAAGAGCAAGAATGCAAACCGTAACCAAGTGATGATCGCGGCTCATGTAGAAACCAACTCACTGGTGATTACTGCTCAACCAGACATTATGAATGCTCTACAAGACGTGATCGCTCAGCTTGATATTCGTCGAGCTCAAGTATTGATTGAAGCTTTAATTGTAGAAATGGCGGAAGGTGATGGCGTTAATCTCGGTGTTCAATGGGGTAATCTAGAAACGGGTGCCATGATCCAATATGGAAACACTGGTGCGTCAATTGGCGGTGTAATGGTTGGCTTAGAAGAAGCAAAAGACACCACAACCACCACTGCTGTTTATGACTCGGATGGTAAGTTCCTACGTAATGAAACTACAACAGAAGAAGGTGATTACTCAACTCTAGCATCTGCACTTTCTGGCGTGAATGGGGCTGCGGTAAGCTTAGCAATGGGTGACTGGACAGCATTAATCAGTGCAGTAGCGACAGACTCAAACTCGAACATTCTGTCTTCTCCAAGTATTACAGTGATGGATAACGGTGAAGCCTCTTTCATCGTAGGTGAAGAAGTGCCAGTACTAACGGGTTCAACGGCGGGTTCAAGCAACGACAACCCATTCCAAACTGTTGATCGTAAAGAAGTGGGTATCAAACTAAAAGTGGTGCCACAGATTAACGAAGGTGATTCTGTTCAGCTGAATATCGAACAAGAAGTGTCTAACGTTTTAGGTGCAAATGGCGCAGTGGATGTACGTTTTGCTAAACGCCAACTGAACACGTCAGTGATTGTACAAGATGGACAAATGCTAGTACTTGGCGGTTTGATTGATGAACGTGCGCTTGAAAGTGAATCAAAAGTGCCACTATTAGGTGATATCCCAGTAATCGGTCACCTATTTAAATCAACCAGCACTCAGGTTGAGAAGAAGAACCTAATGGTCTTCATTAAGCCGACAATCATCCGCGATGGTATGACTGCCGATGGTATTACACAGCGTAAATACAACTACATTCGTGCAGAGCAATTGTTCAAACTCGAGCAAGGTCTGAAGTTGATGGACAATGACAATATTCCAGTTCTACCTAAGTTTGGTGATGACATCAGGCACCCAGCTGAAATCCAAGCCTTTATTGATCAAATGCAAATGGAAGCGAAATAATGGCAGAAATGGTCGATATGGCGCGAGCTTATCAACGTTTACCGTTTAGCTTCGCAAACCGTTATAAAATGGTGCTGGAATATCAGCACCCTGAACGTCCACCAAGTCTTTACTTTGTTGAGCCTCTTAATGCTTCTGCCATTTTAGAAGTGCGTAGAGTGGTGAAAGGTGGCTTCACACCTGTTGCAATCTCAGCCAGTGACTTTGATACCAAACTTACTCAAGCGTATCAGCGAGATTCTTCAGAAGCTCGCCAGTTAATGGAAGATATCGGCGCGGATAGTGATGATTTCTTTTCCTTAGCAGAAGAACTGCCACAAGATGAAGATTTATTAGAATCGGAAGATGACGCTCCAATCATCAAGTTAATCAATGCGATGCTTGGTGAAGCAATCAAAGAAGGCGCATCGGATATCCACATCGAAACGTTTGAAAAGTCTTTGTGTATTCGTTTCCGTATTGATGGTGTTTTACGTGATGTATTAGCACCAAGTCGCAAGCTTGCACCTTTGTTGGTTTCTCGTGTAAAAGTCATGTCTAAAATGGACATTGCGGAAAAACGCGTGCCACAAGATGGTCGTATTTCGTTGCGTATTGGGGGGCGAGCAGTAGACGTTCGTGTATCCACCATGCCTTCTTCTCATGGTGAGCGCGTGGTAATGCGTTTACTTGATAAAAATGCTACGCGTCTGGATCTCCACAGCCTTGGTATGACTGGTGAAAATCACGAAAATTTCCGTAAGCTGATCCAACGCCCGCACGGTATTATCTTGGTTACTGGTCCTACGGGTTCAGGTAAATCCACCACGCTTTATGCTGGTCTGCAAGAACTCAACAGTAACGAACGAAATATTTTGACCGTTGAAGACCCGATTGAATTTGATATTGATGGCATTGGTCAAACACAGGTTAACCCTAAAGTTGATATGACTTTTGCGCGCGGCTTACGTGCCATTTTGCGCCAAGATCCTGATGTCGTGATGATCGGTGAGATTCGTGATTTAGAAACCGCTGAAATTGCAGTTCAAGCGTCTTTAACGGGTCACTTGGTTATGTCTACGTTGCATACCAATACCGCAGTGGGTGCCATTACTCGTCTACGTGATATGGGCATTGAGCCTTTCCTTATTTCTTCTTCTTTACTTGGCGTATTAGCCCAACGATTGGTTCGTACTTTATGTAAGGATTGCAAAGAACCTTATGAAGCGGACAAAGAACAGAAGAAAATCTTTGGTCTGAAAAAGAAAGATGACTTAACACTTTATCATGCAAAAGGGTGTGAACACTGTAATCAAAAAGGTTACCGCGGTCGTACCGGTATTCATGAGTTGTTGATGATTGATGATTCAGTACAAGAGCTTATCCATAGTGAATCGGGTGAGCAGGCTATTGAGAAAGCGATTCGTAGCACGACTCCAAGTATTCGTGATGACGGTTTGCTGAAAGTAAGACAAGGCATCACATCTCTTGAGGAAGTGATGCGAGTGACCAAGGAAGTATAGATGGCGGCGTTTGAATACAAAGCCTTGGACTCGAAAGGCAAACATAAAAAAGGTTCGATTGAAGCTGATAATGCTCGCCAAGCTCGCCAACGTCTAAAAGAGCAGGGTTTGATTCCTGTAGATATGACCGAAGCGAAAGCGAAGTCGACCAAGTCTAGTGGACAACCAACGGGCTTCAAACGTGGTATCAGTACGCCAGATCTAGCGCTGATTACTCGTCAGATATCGACACTTGTTCAATCAGGTATGCCACTTGAAGAGTGTCTAAAAGCGGTCGCTGAGCAATCAGAAAAACCTCGTATTCGTACCATGTTATTAGCCGTTCGTTCAAAAGTAACAGAGGGTTATACGCTGGCAGATAGTCTTGCTGATTATCCTCATATTTTTGATGAGCTGTTTCGTGCAATGGTGGCCGCTGGTGAAAAATCAGGGCATTTAGATGCTGTGCTCGAAAGATTGGCAGACTACGCAGAGAATCGTCAAAAAATGCGTTCAAAGCTGATGCAAGCCATGATTTACCCGGTTGTGCTGGTGGTTTTTGCTGTCTCAATCGTGTCATTTCTTCTTGCTACGGTTGTGCCAAAAATTGTCGAACCTATTATTCAGATGGGACAAGAACTTCCTCAATCCACACAATTTTTACTCGCATCCAGTGAATTTATTCAGAATTGGGGCATCCAACTGTTATTGCTGACAGTCGGTGCATTTATGCTGTTAAAAACGGTATTGAAGAAACCGTCAGTACGAATGAGTTGGGATAGAAAGTTATTGGTTTTACCTTTAATTGGTAAAATTGCGAAAGGCATCAATACGGCTCGTTTTGCTCGTACGCTTTCCATATGTACTTCAAGCGCCATTCCGATTCTTGAAGGGATGAAGGTGGCCGTTGATGTCATGTCTAACCATCATGTTAAGCAGCAGGTTTTACTGGCATCAGACAGTGTGCGAGAAGGTGCGAGTTTACGAAAAGCACTGGATCAAACTAAGCTGTTTCCGCCAATGATGCTACACATGATTGCCAGTGGTGAGCAAAGTGGTCAGTTAGAGTCGATGCTGACTCGCGCGGCAGATAACCAAGATCAAAGCTTTGAATCAACGGTAAATATCGCCTTAGGCATCTTTACCCCAGCCTTAATTGCTTTGATGGCTGGTTTGGTTTTGTTTATTGTAATGGCAACCTTAATGCCAATGCTGGAAATGAATAATTTGATGAGTGGCTAATAGCTAATTTTAATGGTTAATGGCACTTGTCGAACAATTTGGAACTAAGGAGTAGAGGTCATCTTGATCTAATACCTTAGCCCGTTATATGGAGAAAATAATGAAAAATAAAATGAAGAAACAGTCTGGCTTTACCTTACTTGAAGTAATGGTTGTTGTTGTGATTTTAGGCGTATTAGCCAGTTTTGTTGTACCTAATTTGCTAGGAAACAAAGAGAAAGCGGATCAACAAAAAGCCATTACAGATATTGTTGCGTTAGAAAATGCATTGGATATGTATAAGCTTGATAACAGTGTTTACCCAACAACAGATCAAGGTTTGGATGCTTTGGTTTCTAAGCCAAGCAGCCCAGAACCGCGTAACTACCGCGATGGTGGTTACATCAAACGTCTACCTAATGACCCATGGGGTAACGCATACCAGTACTTAAGCCCTGGTGACAATGGCAACATTGATATCTTTACGCTTGGTGCTGATGGCCAAGAAGGTGGTGAAGGTGTGATGGCAGATATCGGTAACTGGAACATGCAAGACTATCAATAAGCTTCGGCTTGTTGAATACGTCAACGCAGTTTGCATAGATTGATAGTGATGCGAAAACCAACAAGGTTTCATTGTGTAAGTGAACCTAATAAGTTGAGTGACTTGCCAAAAGATAAAGGGGCTTTAAGAACCAATATGTTCCAAGCCTCTCGCTCTCGCCAGCACTCGCAAGGTTTTACTTTAATTGAAATATTATTGGTACTCGTGTTGCTATCAGTGACTGCCATGGCGGTTATTGCAACAATCCCAACCAACAGCAAAGATGAAACTAAGCGTTATGCGCAGAGTTTTTATCAGCGGATTCAACTACTCAATGAAGAAGCTATATTAAGTGGGTTGGATTTTGGGATACGTATTGATGAGAAAAAATCCACTTATACCTTGATGTCCCTTAATTCCGATGGCTGGCAAGATACTGATTTTGAAAAGATCCCGTCTTTAACTGAATTGTCTGAAGATCAATCTTTATCACTCACATTAGGTGGTGGAGCTTGGGCTGATAGCGACAGGCTATTTACTCCTGGTAGCCTGTTTGATGAAGACATGTTTGCTGAGGTTGAAGAGAAAAGTAAACCTAAGCCTCCTCAAGTTTTTATTCTTTCGAGTGCTGAAATCACGCCTTTTATTCTTTCATTCCATCCGAATGTGGGTGACACCGTCGAAGATGGTTGGCGTATTCAAGTAACAGATAACGGGGTGATAACCTTGCTGGCACCAGGAGAAATACTTGATGAAGAAAAGTAAACGCCTTCATACTACTCGTGGTATGACGTTACTAGAGGTGCTTGTAGCATTAGCAATTTTTGCAACCGCAGCGATCAGTGTTATTCGTGCGGTGACTCAGCACATCAATACATTAGGGTATTTGGAAGAAAAAACATTTGCCTCAATTGTGGTCGATAACCAAATGGCGATGGTGATGTTACACCCTGATAAATTAAAAAAATCTAAGGGTGAACAAGAAATGGCAGGACGCCAATGGTTTTGGACCGTTACCCCTATCGCGACTAGTGATAGTTTGTTGAAAGCTTTTGATGTCAGTGTTGCAACAAGTAAAACCTCCTCTCCTGTTGTGACGGTGCGCAGCTATGTCCCGAATTAATAAGCACCAGATGAATACGTATCGAGCTAGTCTAAAGTCACTTCCATCTAAGTCTAGAAACAAAGGCTTCACACTGATTGAAGTCTTGGTATCTATTGCGATTTTTGCCACTTTGAGTATGGCTGCTTATCAGGTTGTGAGCCAAATTCAGCGCAGTAATGAAGTATCCATAGAACGTAGCGCTCGGTTGAATGAGCTACAACGATCTTTAGTCATCTTAGACAATGATTTTCGCCAAATGGCATTACGCCAATTTCGAACGGACGGTGAAAACGCATCTTCTAAGCTGATTTTTTCCCAGCCTTATTTATTAGATTCAGACAGTAACGGAGTGATGTTTACTCGGTTAGGTTGGCATAACCCTCAACAACAATTTCCACGCGGTGAAGTCACAAAAGTTGGTTATCGCATAAAGGAAAAGGCACTAGAGCGAGTTTGGTGGCGTTACCCAGATACACCTGCAGGTCAACTTGGCGTTATTACACCCATGCTGTCGAATGTCGAAAGTTTTGAGTTGGAATTCTATGATGGAAAAAACTGGCTAAAAGAATGGGCTGCGCAGCTAACGTTACCCAAAGCCGTAAAATTTATCCTCACACTTGAAGACTATGGTGACGTTGAGCGAGTTTATTTAACACCAGACGGAAAGGTGACTCGTGCCAGTGATAGTGATAGCTCAGAAGGTTCTGACAATGGATAAGTTTCCAAGAACGAGTACTTCAAGAGCTAATACTTCAAAAGCTAGCAATTCAAAAGCGGGCACCCTAAAGTCTAGGTCTTTAAGGCCTAAGCATCGTCAGTCTGGTGTGGCTTTAATTGTAATTTTGATGCTGTTAGCGATCATGGCGGGCATCGCTGGTAGCATGTCTGAGCGTCTTTTTACTCAATTCAAACGAGTAGGAAACCAACTCAATTATCAGCAAGCTTACTGGTACAGCATTGGTATTGAAAGTTTAGCTGAAGTGGGTATTGAACAAAGTTATAAAGATAGCGATACAGTCAACCTAAACCAGCCTTGGGCATTGGAAGAGCAAGTGTTTCCTTTGGACTATGGACAAGTTTCTGGTCGAATCCTTGATAAGCAAGCATGCTTTAATCTGAATGCGCTTGCTGAAGCAAAAAGTAGTACGGGCTCAAGTAAATCGCCTTACTTAGTCACTGTGTGGCAAGCCTTGCTTGAAGAAGTCGAAGTTGAGCCTTATCAGGCAGAAGTGATTGCACACTCCACATGGGAGTTTGTTGACAGTAATAGCAGCACTTCTTCATCCACAGGTGTGGAAGACAGCACTTATGAATCTATGAGCCCTTCGTATGTTGCTGCGAATGGTTTGCTTGCTGACAGCTCTGAACTTCGAGCAATTTATCAAGTGTCTGGTGATGTTATAGAAAAAGTCGCTCCCTTAGTGTGCGCCTTGCCAACGGATGATTTTCGCTTAAATGTGAATACCTTATCTGAAAAGCAAACTCCTATTTTAGTGGCAATGTTTTCGCCAAATTTAAGTGAAAGTAATGCCAAAGAGCTCATTAAAAATAGACCATTTGATGGTTGGGATAGCATCGATGATTTTATGGCGGAAGCGTCTGTTGCCGCAGTGAGCTCTGCGGTTAAAAAGTCAGCCAAGTCTTATTTGGCTGTTGATAGTGCTTATTTTGAGTTAGATGCAGAAATTTTAGTGGAGAAGTCTCGCGTGAGAATTCGCAGCCTTTTCTATAGTGATAATCGAAAAACCGTGACGGTAGTACGCCGTCGTTTTGGAGGGATCAGTGAGCGAGTTTCTGACCGTTCGGCTGAGTAGCGAACCACAAAGCCCAGTACCATGGTTGGTCTGGTCGACAAGTCAACAGGAAGTCATCGCAAGTGGTGAGCTTGCTGGTTGGCATCAATTAGAAGAATTGACACCTTATGCCGAGCAACGCACTTGTATTGCGTTGTTGTCTGGTAATGATTGTTTACTGAATCATGTCGAAATCCCGAAAGGGGCTGCAAGACAGTTTGATTCCATGCTGCCTTTTTTATTAGAAGATGAAATCGCGCAAGATGTTGAAGACCTTCATTTTACTATCTTGGAAAAGAGTGCCACTCATGCCACGGTATGTGGTGTGGATAGAGCGTGGTTAAGCCAAATCATGGATGACTTTAAACAAGTGAACATTACCGTTCGTAAAGTCCTTCCTGATATTTTGGCATTACCTGTTGAAGACGAAGGAGTGTCGGCTGTACAAATCGATTCTCAGTGGTTGCTTCGTCAAGGTGAATACCAAGCGGTTTCTGTCGATAATGATTGGCTTGCACTGTTTCTACAAACAGATTGGCTGGATCATGAAAATGGACCAAGCATTCATTGTTATACGTCGTTACCAAGCTCAGATGTGATTGAACAAAGCCGCGTGGCGTGGCAAGCAAAGCCTGCTGAATTGATCATGTCTTTGCTAAGCCAGCAAGCCATTACCAGCAGTATTAACTTACTGAGTGGCAGCTTTAAAGCGAAATCATCTTTTAGTAAGTATTGGCGAATTTGGCAAAAAGTCGCGATTGCTGCGTCGCTATTAATTGCTGTTTTAGTGACTCAGCAAGTGTTGTTAGTTCAGCAGTATGAAACACAAGCTCAAGCTTACCGAACGGAAAGTGAGCGGATATTTAGAACGGTATTTCCCAATAAACGTAAGATCCCAACAGTAAGCTATTTGAAGCGTCAGATGAATGATGAGGCAAGCAGTTTGGGTGGTTCTGGATCGGATGAATCTTTACTTAGCTGGCTGACTTTACTACCTAAAACATTAGGCACAGTGACGGCGATTGAGATTGAAAGCATTAAGTATGATGGCAATCGTTCAGAGGTTCGCCTACAAGCGAAGAGTGCTGACTTCCAAAGTTTTGAAAGCGCTAATGCCAAGCTATCAGAGCAATTTGATGTTGAACAAGGTCCGTTGAACCGTAATGGTGAGTCGGTATTTGGCAGCTTCACTTTAAAAGCTCGTCAATAAAACGTTAGGAGATCAGTGATGAAAAAAATGATTGAGCCACTCCAAGCGTGGTGGAGTTCAGTAAGCCAGAGAGAGCAGCGATTAATGATCGCATGTTCATTGTTGCTTGTGGTTGGATTGATTTATTGGGGGGTATTACAACCCTTAAGCCAACGGGCAGAGCTTGCTCAAACTCGTATTCAGAGTGAAAAGCAGCTATTGGCATGGGTGACAGATAAAGCAGATGAAATTGTTGAACTGCGCGGAAGTGGTGGGCTGAAAGCCTCAAATCAGCCACTGAACCAAGTTGTATCATCCTCAATACGTCGTTATAAAATTGATTTAATTCGTGTTCAGCCTCGCGGTGAAATGCTTCAAGTGTGGATAAACCCGGTTTCATTTAACCAGTTCATAGACTGGATAACGTATCTAAAGGAAAAGCAGGGTGTTGAAGTAGAGTTTATGGATATTGACCGTGCTGAAAGCCCGGGTGTTATTGAAATTAACCGCCTACAGTTTAAGCGAGGATAACGTGAAGCTAGGTTTATTTACTAAACGTGGGCTGCTATTTAGTAGTGTTTTTGTCGGTTGCTTTTCAGTCAGCCTCATTCTTCACCTGCCGGCTTCTTTTGCCTTGAAACAAGTGCCACCTGTTCGAGGTTTGAGTATTGAAGGAGTAGAAGGTTCGCTATGGAAGGGCAGTGCTCAGAATATATCATGGCAACGAGTTAATTATGGTTCGGTACAGTGGGATTTTCAGTTCAGTAAATTGCTTCAGGCAAAAGCTGAGCTAGCGGTACGTTTTGGCCGTAACAGTGATATGACTCTTCGTGGTAAAGGTTATGTTGGCTACAGCCTAGCTGGTATTTATGCTGAGAATTTAGTCGCGACTATGCCTGCAGAAAAGATACTCGATTATGCTCCGAGTATTCCAGTCCCTGTTTCTGTTGCTGGGCAAGTGGAGCTAACTATTAAGCATGCTTTACATGGTCAGCCATGGTGCCAAGAAGCTGAAGGGACACTAGCATGGTCAAGTGCGGGTGTTGAGTCGCCAATTGGTGCGTTGGATCTTGGTCCAGTTATCGCTGATATTACTTGCCAAGAAAATACGATATCGGCTAAGGGTGAGCAAAATAGCCCTAACGTAACAAGTGAGTTCTCTGCTGAATTAACACCGAATAAACGCTATAAGACTTCGGCTTGGTTTAAGCCTGGTGCTGAATTCCCTACTGCAATGCAAAGCCAACTGAAATGGCTAGGTAACCCTGATTCGCAAGGTAAATATCAGTTTACTTACCAAGGGCGTTTTTAGAAGTTAGCTTTATTTTGATGTTTAGCAATTGCTTGAAGCACAAAAAAGCCCTCAATTTGAGGGCTTTTTATTTATAGGTACTTAACTCTTTGTTTATTGTATCTGAAAAGTATCGTTATTTAGCGTAGTACTTTTCTTCTAGTAATGTTTCAGCAATACCTTTCGATTCTGTTACGTCTGCTGAGCGAGACTGAGCTTGAGGTGCCGCATTCTCATTCGCAGAATCAGGATCAGTGTTTGACCAGATATTAATAGGAGTCAAAGTTTGGGTTAAATCAGCAGCCACTTCGATTTCAAATACATGCCACCAGCGTGTTGCTGTACCTTCAGGCGGAGTAAATACTGTTCGATTGCCTTCTAAGATAAGCTCAACTTTAGTTTCATTATGTCTAATCTCACCGTTACCAGAGTACTTGTAAATAGCGTAGCGGTACGTCCCTGGTACTGTGTAATCAGGAATAGTTACGATTTCAGGACCGTAGCTAGAGGTATCATCCACATCTAAGTAAATGTTATTTCCTGCTTGGTTGAAGTTCTTATTCGAATAGTAAACATGGAAACGCCCGTCTTGTCCGTCAGGTCCGTAGAAGTGGGTATCTAAATCTCTTGGGTTTTCGCCCCACGTGAGCTGAATCTTAGTTGTTGCATCATCAAGTGTTAGACATTCAGTTATCGTTTTATCAGTTGTATTGGTATGAACTGTTTCTGTACGGCTTTGGTAGTTGCTTTCTGCAGAAATCAGCACTGTACTCTCTTGTCTTACTGGGATTCGGAATACACCTTGGTCGTCACTATAAGCCGATGATCTGCCATTGTAATCGACACCTTCAGAGCGGATTCTTGCATTTGCAATTGGTAGGTCTTCCTTGTCGACTACACAGCCATCTACATAGATGGTTTCATAAATACGGTCAGCATTCCAAGTCGTAAAGTGAGAAACTTGACCAACGTAGTAGCCATTTTCTAGAGTTGCGGTTCCTTCTTCGACCCAAATACCTTGGATGTCATCATAGTAGAAAAGAGGGATAGTTGCGGGTGGGTTATTTCCTGATGCTGGTATTCTTACCTCAGCTACTTTACCGTCAGCTAATTGAAGGTCATTGCCTTCACTGTCGGTGAATGTTGCAGTGATAGCACCAAATGATTCGATTGGTACGCTATCACCTTGAGGTGTCTCGGTAACCATTTCACCAGGCATTAGGTCAATATCTAAACTTGGGTCAATGATGAAAAGTTCTGAAGATATATCACCAGTTACCACTTCGCCTTGTTGGTTCACAAAACTTTGTGCTTCAACAGTCACTAGCGTTTCATTGTCGACCTGTAAGTTAGAGGGAGCTTGGCTATCAAAGGTAACTGAAGCGTGAACTTCTGGTAAGAAAAGGTTGATCTCAGAAGAAAGCTCACCAAATGATTTAGCCTCAGAAGCTTCGGAGAAACCGACCGCGTCTGCAGATACAATCAATGGTAATGACTGATCAAGAGAAGTATCGAGTACTTTTATCGAATACGTACCTTCGGCTGTTGTTTGACCTTGATTGATTAATTGACCGTCATTTGAAACTTTAACGGTACTTGCTGGTATTACGTCATTGGTATAATAGCTAGCAACTTGTCCATTTACGTAGTAGTAAAATAATTCTGATAGGTCAAAAGTTGTTTCAGAGACTTGCGCATTATCTTCTAATCCATCTTGTACCAAAACCGTCACCGAATGATCGATTGAAGCGGTCACAGTTGAAGAGATGGACAGCTCGCCAGTAGGCGATACTGTTAAACCAGCTGGTGCATTGCGTAAAGAGAAAAGTATATCGGTTCCGTTATTTTCATCATCTGGATCGGTAACTTGTATTTGATGAGTAATCGATTGCCCAGACTCTACAGAAAGAGGTTGTATTGAAGATACGACTACAGGGTCATTGACGGGAGTCACTTGAATAGTAAAGCTCTGGGAGTCTTTAAGTGTGTTATCTGAATTCGATTCTACATTGATCGTTATTTCATCTGAGGTTAAAACGTTTTCGACTGGCGTCCAAGTTAGTAAGCCATCAGTACTAAGTGTCATTTCTGTTGGTAAATTCGTCCCTGAATAGCTAACAGCATCGGCGTAATCAGTTGTTAATTGGTACTGGTAGAGAATATCTTCAGTCGCAGTTGTTACTGCAGTTGAGGTGATGCTTAAAGAGCCATTACCTGGATCGGTAGGAGTAGATGAACCACCGTCACTACCACCGCCACACCCGGCGAGTAAAATAGATGCAATCGAAGTTGCGATGAGTTTTTTTTTGGACCACTGAACGTTCATGTGTATTACCATTTCCTTTAGTAACTTTTTAGGTATAGATTTTATGAATGGTATTTTTATGAAACTAGAGTCACTTTGTAAACATTATTTGTTAACTTAATTAAAAAAATCAGACTTCATTAATTGTTTGATTGTTAATGATAATTTACTCAATTTCATCATTTCAAATGTAATCGTTATCATTGGTGGGTTTTATAAAATTGAAGGTGGTTATTTGAGGCATAAAAAAGCCGTAACAAGGTTACGGCAATTGAATTGAGCGGTTTAGATAAAGCTTTAGAATGTGTACGTTCTACTTTTTAACCGTTAGGATTTCGTCCCATGGTAAGTTCTCATCCCCTAAAACAATAAAGTTTGGGTTTTCTAAAGTTTCTCTTTCATTGTATGAAAGGGGCTCTAATTGAGTACTTAAAATCCTCCCTCCAGCCTCTTCAACGATACATTGAGTAGCAGCTGTATCCCATTCACCAGTTGGTCCTAATCTTAGGTAGCAATCAACCGCGCCTTCCGCCACTAAGCATGCCTTTAATGCTGCAGAGCCCAAAGGTACTAAATCATAGTTCCATGCTGAACTCATGCAGCTGGTGATTCGATTTATATCTTGGCGGCGGCTAATCGCCATCGCAATAGATTGGTTTGGCAGCTCATGATGATGTGTTTTAATTTTCACACTGTCAGCTAGTTCTGGGATTTTCCATGCCCCTTTGCCATGATAAGCGTAATAAGTCACACCTGATACCGGCGCATACACAACCCCCATCACAGGTCGATTATGCTCAATTAGTGCAATGATGGTCGCGAAGTCACCACTACGCGCGATGAATTCTTGAGTGCCATCGAGTGGGTCGACTAACCAGTAGCGATCCCATTGTTTACGTTGCTCTAAACTAATGTCAGCAGCTTCTTCAGAAAGCACTGGGATATCAGGAGTGAGCTCCGTTAAGCGCTGTTCTATAAGCTTATGTGCGGCCAAATCGGCACTGGTTACTGGCGTGTCATCGCTTTTCGTAAATTCTTCGTAATCCTTTTTTTCATAGATTTCGAGAATCAATTGCCCAGCAGAACGAGCAATTTCGATGACGGAAGGTAAGAGGTGGGATAGATCTTTTGTTATTGGCATAGGGCTGACTCTTATTCTTCTAATGTACTAGCTTGTTCTTTTAATGTTCTGAGGGCTAGTAGTAGGGCGGTAATACAGCGAGCTTCACTAAAATCGAGATGAGTGAGTAATTCTTCGGCTTGAGCAAGTGGCCAGCGTATGATGTCTAAAGGTTCAGGTTCATCACCTTCAAGCTTTTCAGGGTATAAGTCTTCAGCAATGAACAGCGTCATTTTGCTCGAAAAATAGGAAGGAGCAAGGATGACTTCTTTTAAAGGGGTTAACTTATGCGATCCGAACCCAATCTCTTCTTTAAGCTCTCTGATTGCGGCTTCTGGGGGTGTCTCACCTTCATCAACTAACCCTTTTGGGAAGCCAAGTTCGTAGCGCTCAGTGCCTGCAGCGTATTCACGAACCAGTAAAAGATCACCTTGTTCAGAAATAGGAACCATCATCACGGCACTTCGCCCACTGGGCTTCATGCGTTCGTAAGTTCTTTCTTCACCGTTAGAGAAGCGTAAATCGAGAGATTCAATAGAGAAAAGTTTTGATTGAGCGACAGTTTGCTGAGCCAAAATTTCTGGCACTTTCCTTTTTGTCATTACGCTCGCTCCTTAGCTTTAATTAGATACCCCCCAATATATGAAAAAACGGAATAGATTGATACTGGCGGATTTTGTGTTTCGACTTAATTCTGAACCTTATGCAAAATTCTGAGGGTGAATACCTGAGAGTTCATCATTCACGCAATGAACTTATTCAATAATAGGATGAGATAAGGCATTAAAAAAGGTTGATGCTTACACATCAACCTTTTGCTGTTTGTTTGGTGTTACTTCTAGTGAGACTAGTAGTAAGAGTGCTCACCGCGATCATGCTCTGTTGCATCTCGAACGGCAGTCAGTTCACCTTGGAACTGTTCTAGTAGTTCTTTTTCGATGCCTTCTTTCAAAGTTACATCAACCATTGAACAACCATTACAACCACCACCGAATGCCACGATAGCAGCGCCTTCTTCAGTAATTTCAACAAGGCTTACGTGACCACCATGACCTGCAAGTTGCGGGTTAACTTGTGTTTGAATTGCGTATTCAACACGCTCAAGTAGTGGTGCATCATCAGAGACTTTACGCATTTTTGCGTTTGGTGCTTTTAGAGTTAACTGAGAGCCCATTTTGTCAGTAACGAAATCAATTTCTGCTTCGTCTAGGAATGGCAAGCTTAGCTCATCTACATAAGCATCGAATGCTTCAAAAGACAGTTTAGTATCTGAAGCTTCAATAGCGTCTGTTGGGCAGTAAGATACGCCACATTCAGCATTTTGTGTTCCTGGGTTTACCACGAATACACGAATGTTTGTGCCTTCAGGTTGCTGTGAAAGCAGATTGGCAAAGTGAGTTTGAGCTGTTTCTGTAATTGTAATATTTGACACGACTAATACCTGAGTAAATTTGTAGGCTATTCCGGACATTCTACTCCGGTCAGAATTGTAATTCAGCCTCTTTTTGTTGGATTGCTGTACAGATCAAGCTCGTCGCCTTTATTTACTTGGCTCGGGCGTCCGACAAATACAATAGATATCAATTCTTTCAACCCCTCTTTCTCGTAGTAACTGGCATAAATAGTTCACGGTACTGCCTGTTGTGACCACATCATCCATAATGGCAACGTGTTTAGGTAATGACGTTTTTATTAGTGTGAATGCATTGGCGAGATTCTGCTCTCGAAGGCGCTTAGATAAGCCTTGCTGAGTTGCTGTCGCTCTTATTCGTTTGAAAAGTGTTTTGCTTTCACTCTTCATTTCATTTGTCGTCAGTGTTCTTGCTGTGTAACGGGCAAGTAGATCGCTCTGATTAAATCCGCGTTGTAGATAGCGTCGCCAATGCAAAGGGACGCTTGTGATCAGCGGTGCGGGTTGGTCTATACGGTTTGAAATGAGTGAAGCTAAATCCCGAGCTAGCCAAAACTGTTTGGTGTATTTGAATTTATGAATATAAGAAGACGTAGGGAAGGTATAGTCGCTCACACAATATAGCCTGTCCCATAGCGGAGGGGCAGATAAGCAACTGCCGCATTGCTCAATGGCTGAAGGTGTTTCTAACCCACAGCGTAAGCAGCGAGGCGTTGAGACAATAAACTCCATGCACGTATTGCAAAAGATTGAAGCACTATCTGCGTCCGACTTTTTTAGTTGGCATAATGGGCACAGAGGCGTGAACAGGCGTTGGGTGTTCTTTTGTAGCCAATCAGATAACATGAGCTCAATTCTTTAAAGGACAATCATTAATAGTAGGTGGCGTATTTGGCTTACGTGGCTGAAAAAAGTAGGAGACACTGCAAGAATGAGTAAAGCACTGTATTGGCATGTATCAGGTTCAGGTCCTGACTTAGTTTTGGTTCATGGCTGGGGGATGAATGGCGCTGTTTGGCAGCAAACCGTTAAAACGCTAGAAAGTCATTTTACGGTTCATGTCGTCGACCTTCCTGGTTATGGGCACAGTTCTCACAGCCACGCTAAAGATCTTGCTGGTATTGCTGATTTATTGATTACAGATGCACCTAAAAATGCTATTTGGGTCGGATGGTCTCTAGGTGGATTAGTTGCTACTCATATGGCTTTGCACCATGCAGATTATGTCCGTAAATTAGTGACGGTTGCCAGTTCACCTAAATTTTCAGCCGAGAAAACACCAGTGATGTGGCGTGGTATTCAGCCGAATGTATTGACGGCTTTTACTGAGCAGCTTGTTGAAGATTTTCAAACCACCATTGAACGATTTATGGCTTTACAAGCGATGGGTAGCCCTTCAGCTAGGCAGGATGTTAAACAGTTAAAGCAAGCTGTGTTATCTCGTCCGTTGCCAAATCCAGAATCATTATTAGCGGGTTTGAAGATGTTATCTGATGTAGATCTAAGAGAGCAACTACCGGAAATATCCGTTCCAATGCTGCGCTTATATGGTCGGTTAGACGGCTTAGTTCCGATTAAAGTGGCGAAAGATTTAGATAAAGCTTTGCCTCATACGGAGCAGTTTATTTTTACTCAATCATCGCATGCGCCATTCATGACTGAAGCGGAAGCATTTTGCAGCCAGTTACTCAATTTTGCAGAGATAACGCCCCAGTGATAACTACTTCAAATGATTATTGTTTTATTTGAAGATAAACTAAATGCTAAATTTATGATCAAACTGGTCGATATATAAGCTAACCAACGAGGTGAGTTGTTAAGTAACTGGCTATCAATGGGAGTTGTTTCTTTGCTGGTCTAGATATATCTATAGATATTCGTAGGTAGGAGACCATACCAGGTCAAAGCCAAGCAAAAGAGTATAACGAGAATAATTTATCGATGGGATAAAGCTGTATAAATAGATAAATAGATAAATAGATAAATAGATAAATAGATAAATAGATAAATAGATAAATAGATAAGCAAGAAAGCATAAACGTTGGGCGATTCTGAGGAGACTTCGCGATGATAGTGCCACCTGCATCAGTTGTAAGTGTGCCATTGATCGCCCCATCAGTTAATGTGCAAACAGAGCAAGTTGCGCGCGATAATAGAGTTCGTGAGCCAATAGCCCCAACGGTTGCAATGGCAAAAACTAATGCAGAACGTAGGGTTAAGTCTGATGAGAAACGACGAAAGCAGTCGGCATGGGATCCCTCTGATCACCCAGGTTATGAGATGGATAACGAGTCGGAAGCCAGTTCGATTTATCATGAAGAACCCAAAGACATCTTAGATCGGTTATTTGGTCTATTAGCATTACAGACATACAGTGCTGATCAAGGAAAAGGTTACACGATGCGTTTTCGACTGCCTAGGCATGTTTTAGATGCGGCGATAAGGCAAGATCAGATGGATAAACGGCGTAAGATCATTAAGTATCACTATGGTCATGCGGTAGCGCCTCATACGCCATCAGAAGTTATAGCGGTTTTATGACGGAGATCTTTGGCTACTTAAGAAAAAAGCCTGGCTCTTCCCATTTTATGGAAGGTCAGGCTTTTCTTTTGTTTATTGATTGCTCTTGTTAACCGATTGCTTTCGTTAGCTGCTTACTTCGGTTTACTACCTATTCAGCTTATTTCTTTGCTTTAGCAAAAGCAGCAGCGAATGCACCGCCCATAGCCGCGTTTTGTGGTTCTTCACGACGACGCTGGTTACCTTGGGTATTCTGGTTTCGAGGTCTAGACTGCTGATCGCGAGGTGAACTAGAACGTTGTGACTTATTGTCTTGCCCTGGTTCATCTTTCATACGCATGGTCAGAGCTATACGTTTACGCTGAACATCTACTTCCATGACTTTGACTTTAACGATATCACCGGCTTTTACGACTTCTCTAGGGTCAGAGACAAAGCGATCAGTCAGCGCAGAAATATGTACTAAGCCATCTTGGTGAACACCAATATCCACAAAAGCACCGAAATTTGCCACGTTAGAGACAACACCTTCTAATATCATGCCGAGTTCTAAGTCAGACATGCTATTTACGCCATCTGCAAAGGTCGCGGTTTTAAACTCAGGACGCGGGTCTCGGCCTGGCTTATCAAGCTCTTTGATGATGTCGGTAATCGTCGGAACACCAAAATTGTCGTTGGTGTAATCAATCGCGTGCAAACCACGTAAGAAATCCGTATCCCCAACAAGAGACTTAATGTCTTTTTGGTTCTTCTCTGCAATGGCTTTCACGACAGGATAAGCTTCAGGGTGAACGGATGACGCATCAAGCGGGTTTTTACCATCCATAATTCTTAAGAAGCCCGCACATTGTTCAAACGCTTTTGGTCCGAGTCGAGCGACTTTCTTTAGAGTCGTACGCGCTTCGAATCGACCATTCTCATCGCGGTAATCCACAACGTTTTGAGCGATGGTGGTAGACAGCCCAGCCACACGTGTCAGTAGTGCAGCAGAAGCGGTATTGACGTCTACACCAACGGCATTCACACAATCTTCTACAATCGCATCAAGGCGTTTAGCAAGCATAGTTTGGCTTACATCGTGTTGGTATTGACCCACACCAATGGATTTCGGGTCAATTTTCACAAGCTCTGCGAGAGGATCTTGTAATCGGCGAGCAATCGACACGGCGCCACGAATCGATACATCCATATTCGGAAATTCTTTCGCCGCTAATTCTGATGCTGAATACACAGAGGCTCCAGCTTCACTGACGATAATTTTCTGCGCGTTCAAGTTGCCACGCTTAATCACATCAGCCACAAAACTGTCGGTTTCACGTGAAGCGGTGCCGTTACCAATCGCAATAAGGTCAACATTGTATTTTCGGACTAATTGTTCAACAACATGAGCCGACTTGTCGTATTGCTTTTGTGGTGGGTGAGGGTAAATCGTATCTGTCGCGAGTACTTTACCTGTCGCATCCACAATCGCAATTTTAGAACCCGTACGTAAACCAGGGTCGAGACCTAAAGTCGCACGAGGGCCAGCAGGCGCTGCCATTAACAGGTCTTTAAGGTTGGTCGCGAATACTTCGATGGCTTCAATTTCAGCGCGTTCTTTCATTGAGCCCATAAGTTCAGTTTCCATATGCATAGAAACTTTTATACGCCAAGCCCAGCTGATCACTTGCTTACGCCATGCATCGGCAGGGGCACTGCTTAAATGAATACCGTAATGATCAGAAATGATGTTTTCACAATATGAAGTTCGAATGCTTTCATCTTGGCTTGGGTCTGCATTCATAGCTAACGTTAAGAAGCCTTCATTACGACCGCGCAGCATAGCTAAAGCTCGGTGTGAAGGGACTTTGCTCATTGCTTCATTATGTTCAAAGTAATCTTTAAACTTCTCACCTTCTTGTTCTTTGCCAGTCACAACACGAGCTGCTAGTTCAGCATTGCGGGTTAAGTGTTGGCGGATTTTTTCAAGTAGGTTTGCATCTTCGGCAATACGTTCCATGATGATCGCTCGTGCGCCATCAAGTGCAGCTTTAGTGTCTGCGATGCCTTTATCTGTAGAGATATAACGCGCTGCTTCCGTTTCAGGATCTTGCTGTGCATTGGTCCAAAGGGAATCGGCTAAGGGTTCAAGCCCGGCTTCAATAGCAATCTGCCCTTTGGTGCGACGCTTGGGCTTATAAGGAAGGTACAAATCTTCAAGGCGAGTCTTACTGTCTGCTTGATTGATGTCTTTTTCGAGTTCAGGTGTCAGCTTATCTTGGTCTTTAATTGATTTTAGGATCGTTTGACGGCGATCGTCTAATTCACGTAAGTAAGAAAGTCGGCTGTCTAAGTTACGCAGTTGGGTATCGTCTAATGCTCCAGTGACCTCTTTACGGTAACGCGCAATAAATGGAACAGTGTTGCCGTCATCAATGAGGTTTACAGCAGCGATAACTTGCTCAGGGCGAACATTCAGTTCCTGGGCAATCAATGTACAGATAGCGTGGCTCATCCGTTGAATCTCTTATTTAGTATCATAGAAGTAATATGGGGAGTCACTTGGGTGTTTTCTAGAGCTAACCCCGAATAATATGGGCTAGAACAGGTTTCTCTATCTGTTATGGGGCTTGTAAGAGATCTCTCACAGCTAATGTGAGAATACGCTTCGTATTTATCATGAAATGTCTCGAATTTTATTATAAGTGATTGATTTAATTTGATGTTTGATTTTGTTTAATTAATGTTTCAGATGAATTTTTGTTTTTAGCCTCTGTGAATGTCAAACAATCCGCGTAATATTCACTTTGTCGACAGGGAGTTGGCAGGAACAGGACAAAGCCTAAAGGAATAGGTATCTTCAGGATGAAGATTTGGTGACTTAGGATGAGTTATCAGCAAGGAAGTAAAATACTGAATCAGTAATATCTTTGGATGAGATTAGCCAGTCAGGATGATGGGCAATATGGACACCGCTAGGATGGCGATGAACTATGGAAATCGGTTAAAGGATTTAGCCACAGTCAAGGATAGATGCAGGGAGCATCAGTCTTATTGAAGGGAAACCTCATAAGATGAACAGTAGCCGGATTGCTGCAAAAGAACCATAACCCCGTTAGGCGAAAGCTTAGCGGGGTTTCTTTTATTTAGGTTGTACATATCCCTTCCCTTTTATCTCCAGTTTATTTATTTACTCTGTTTGTTTCGTCAAAGATTATGATCTGCCTCATTCGTGAGGGGACAAATGTCCTCCTGTCCAACCATCTTTATTATTTATAATTCAGCCAATAATCGATAAACCTTTTTCTATGGTAATCGAGTGGCTATGTGTTGTGCGAAATGAGCGTAACTCCAAGGACATAATTATGAATATTTTAGTGATAGATGGTCATCCTGACTTATCCAAGTCAGTCGCAAATGCCACAATTTTGGCTGACCTTACTCAGCAAACCGAGTGGCATGTTAATCACGTTGCAAACTTTAATGGTGATATTGAAGCGGAACAAACTGCGCTGCAAATAGCAGATCTAATCGTGGTTCAGTTCCCACTTTATTGGAGTACGTATCCGTCTGTACTTAAGCGTTGGATTGATGAAGTATTCACATACGGCTTTGCCTTTGGTCCAGAGGGTAGCAAGCTTAAAGATAAGCCGGTGTTGTTTTCTGTCACTGCTGGTGCAACAGAAGAGTCATACAGCGAAACTGGCTTCAATTTTTTACCTCTCTTAGCCTATCAAGTCGCGTACGAACATCCATTCAGAGCGGCAGAGGTCAACATTGTCGATACGATAGTGACCTTTGAAATGAACGCTACCCCAGAAGAAGGCGGTGATAAAGCCATGACTTTAGAACTCTCTCACCAACATGCACAACGCCTTATTCAAGTCGTTAATCAAGCTTTAGAGGTTTCAAAATGATCCAGTCTTTACTCGGAATTATCGCGCTATTGAGTGTTGGTTTTATCTTCTCTGAAAACCGCAGCAAAATAAGCTGGCGTGCAGTTGGTGGTGCTTTTGTTGTCATTATTAGTGTTGCTTTCTTCGTACTAGCAACGGATGTGGGTGCGAGTGTGTTGCTGTCTGTGTCTAATGCCGTGGGGAATGTTTTTGGCTATGGAGTTGAAGGTATTCGTTTCGCTTTTGGTAGCTTAGTGAACTTTAGTGTCGATGGCATTGGCTTTGTTTGGGCTCTGCAAGTATTACCACAAATCATTTTTACGGCATCGTTAACATCATTGCTTTACTACCTAGGCATTATGCAGTGGTTCGTTCGTATTATTGGCGGCAGTTTACAGCGTGTATTAGGTACTTCTCGTGCTGAGTCAATGAATGCGGCTGGCAATATTGTGTTGGGGCAAACGGAAGCCCCTTTATTGGTGAAGCCTTACCACCGTGTACTAACTCGTTCTCAAATCTTTGCTGTGATGGTTGGCGGTTTGTCCTCTATTGCTGGCTCTATTCTGGCTGGTTTAGCGGGTATGGGAGTGGACCTTAATTACCTTATTATGGCGTGTTTCATGTCGGCTCCAGCTGGTTTGATGTTTGCTAAATTGTTGATCCCTGAAACAGAAGAGACCGTTGATGAAGTACCAGAACTTCCAGACGATGAAAAGCCGAGCAGCTTTATTGATGCGGTTGCAAAAGGTGCGATAGCAGGTATGGGAATTGCCGCTATTGTCGGTGCTGTGATTATCTCATGTATCGGTTTAATGGCGATGCTAAATGGCGGTTTAGGAGCGATTGGCGAATGGTTTGGGAAGCCAGACCTAACGGTTGATGTCATTCTAGGAACGTTTTTCTCGCCTGTTGCATGGCTAATTGGTATTCCTTGGGAAGAAGCGGGTATTGCGGGTTCTTTCTTAGGTCAGAAAATCGCACTTAACGAATTTGTTGCTTTTGCAAGTATGGGTGGCGTTGAAATGACCCCACGTTCCACCGCTATTATGACCATTGCACTGTGTGGCTTTGCCAATATCGGTTCGGTGGCAATGGTATGTGGCGCATTGAGTAAAATGATCCCACAGCGTGCAGGTGTTATTGGTCAACTGGGCATGAAAGTTCTATTGGCGGCAACACTAGCAAACTTAATGAACGCGGCGGTTGTTGGCCTGTTTGTGTAATTGAATGAGGCTGCGTATCGCGCAGCCTACCATGATGAGTAAGGTCGTTGAGCAGTAAGGTAGATTATGAACAAACAACCCCACTTGTGTGTCGATGAAACACAAGTTACTGATAAGGTCATTGTGTGTGGTGACCCTGCACGTGTAGATCGCATTGCAGAACATTTATCTGACGTGGTGTCACTGGCTAACAATCGAGAATTTCGCTTGATACGAGGGCGATACAATCAACAAGATATTACTGTTTGTAGTACAGGTATTGGCGCGGCTTCTGCCATTATTGCCCTTGAAGAGCTAGTAATGTGCGGTGCCAAACAAGTCATCCGTGTTGGTTCCGCTGGTGCTTTGCAGCATGATATTGCGATGGGTGACTTGATCATTGTAGAAGCTGCGGTACGAGATGAAGGTGGATCGGCGAGTTATATTTCACCTAATTATCCTGCCTATTCCGATATAGATTTAGTGAGTGGGCTGGTGGAATTTAGCAACAAAATTCTGCAGAGCTTTCATCGTGGAGTCGTACGTTCTCATGATAGTTTTTACATCGATAATGAACTTGATGTATGCCGGTATTGGCATGAAAAAGGTGTATTAGGTGCCGATATGGAGACATCTGCGCTATTAACTGTAGGTCGATTAAGAGGCGTGCAAATTGCTTCGGTTCTGAATAACGTTGTGCTGTACGAGCAAGATGTTCAGCAAGGCATTAGCGATTATGTTGATGAAGGAACACTGACATCACAAGGCGAGCAAAACGCTACGCTGGCGGCCCTGTATGCTCTAACGCGATAGCTTTTTTAGTTATTAACTTAGCCATCGAATTACAAGAGCTGCTCAGTTAAGTGGGGGCTCTTGTGATAATTAGACCGTTGTAATGGGTGCTATTGTGTCAATTTTTGACATCATCTATTCCAAAGCCCTTCTCAAATGCGTATGTTCTTGCAGTCTCCATTATTATGAAGAATCCAATGCAGCTACGTCCTTATGCCAATACACGCTTTACTCCTCTATTAGAACAGCAATACGGTGATTTTGAAGCGGCTCTTTTTCAATGTCGGGTTGGCACCCAACGTTTTAGTCGTGGTGACACGATTTTAGAGCAAGGTCAGCCCGTTAATAAACTCTATATTATCTCGGTCGGACGAGTAGCGATGCATATTTGTGCGGTGAATAGCCGACGTTTTCAATTAGGTGAAGTGAAGTGTGATCATCATATTTTTGGTGAGATGGAGTTTTTTTCTGGTAACGCATGTCAATGGAATGTGGTTGCGGATGATGACATTGAAGCTGATGTGATTTGCGCGAATCAACTACAAAAGTGTATTACCGATAAGCCCAATTTAGCGCTCTTCTTTGCGTCGGCATTGGCTTATGATTACGAAGAATCAATGGAGATTTACACTAACCGAGTGTTGCACTCGATAGCGTATAATATCGCTTATGACCTTTGGCATAGGGCGCGTCAAAATGTCTTTTTGGATGCTTTTGATAAGGTAGAGTTTGAAGCGGAACGATTTGGCACTTCAAGCCGAGTTTACCGTCGTGCTCTCAATACCTTGATAGAGCAAGGCTTGATTGAAAAGCGAGGTAATCAAATACATATTTGCGATATGGCTCGGCTAGAAGCGTTTATTTCTTAAGGTTTGCCATCATAACGGATCGCGTTAATGAACCATTCTTTATCACCTTCAGGCGTCCTCACGATAAATTCATCATCCACTTCTTTTTTGAGTAATGCGCGTGCCATCGGCGAATCAATCGAAACGTAATCTTTGACGCCACCATAGATCTCATCAGGACCAACAACCCTAAACGTCTTGATATCACCGTCTTCATTTTCTATTTCGACCCAAGCTCCAAAAAACACTTTGCCTTCTTGTTGTGGCGAATAGTCGACAACTTTAACTTGGTCTAAGCGTTTTCTGAGATAGCGCACACGACGATCGATTTCTCGAAGGCGTTTTTTGTTATATTGATAATCTGCATTTTCACTGCGGTCACCTAGACTTGCAGCCCACGTTACTTTTTTAGTGACTTCTGGGCGGTCTTCTCGCCACAGAAAATTCAGTTCTTTTGTGAGTTTTTCATAACCCTCACGAGTGATTAAGTTTGTTTTCATAACTCTGACTAAATTAAATCATGTTCTAAGATAGAATATATAGAAAGGCAACATACGTTAACAATTCTTTGGGCGACATTTGCGCTAAGAATGTTACATTTTTAATGCCTTACCCCAAATCATAAATTTTCAGGCGTAAGCTTTTATTAGGTGGAATCATTACATGCAAGAAAACTATAAAATTTTAGTGGTCGATGATGATGCTCGTTTGCGTGCATTACTTGAGCGTTATTTGTCGGAGCAGGGCTTTCAAGTTCGTAGCGTGGCAAATAGTGAGCAGATGGACCGCCTACTGACTCGTGAAAATTTCCATTTGATGGTACTGGATTTAATGCTACCGGGTGAAGATGGTTTATCTATTTGTCGCCGCTTACGTAATGCGAATAATACGTTGCCAATTCTAATGCTGACGGCAAAAGGCGATGAAGTCGATCGTATTGTTGGTTTAGAAGTAGGTGCAGATGACTATCTGCCAAAACCTTTTAACCCGCGTGAGCTACTGGCTCGTATTAAAGCCGTTATGCGTCGCCAAGTGATTGAAGCACCAGGCGCACCAAGTACTGAAGAATCAATAGTTGAATTTGGTGAATTCCGTTTGAATCTAGGGACTCGTGAGATGTTCCGTGGTGAAGAGCCAATGCCATTAACGTCTGGTGAGTTCGCTGTTTTGAAATCTTTGGTGACGAATGCTCGTGAGCCAATGTCTCGTGATAAGTTGATGAACATGGCTCGTGGTCGTGAATATTCAGCGATGGAGCGTTCGATTGACGTTCAAATTTCTCGCCTAAGACGCATGCTTGAAGAAGATCCAAGCAAACCTAGATACATCCAAACCGTTTGGGGTTTAGGTTATGTCTTTGTTCCAGATGGAAAAGCGGTTTAAGTAAAATGTCTGGCCATTGTATTTATTTACGATGGCCTTTTTGTTTCTCGGTCTTTTTGTTGTTTATACATTATGATTGAGGCTTGTGCCTCTCAGCTTTCCATTATCTGCTCTTCTAAGGTTTCCTATGCGTATCCGTAGTTCCTTCACTCAATCTATTGTTCTATTTCTTTCTCTATTAATCGCTAGCCAAGTGTTTTCTTACTACGCGGTGTTCAATTACGCATTGATGCCGAGTCTCCAGCAGTTCAACAAAATTTTAGCTCATGAGCTGAATTTAGTTTTGGATGAAAGTAGCGGGGAAGATTTAGAGATGGATGCCCCATTAAGGCGTCGTGTATTAGAGCAATTAGGAGTTACGGTTCATGCAAAAGATGGTCCTATTTCAGAGGAATATTTTCACGCAGTGACTATTGATCTAATGAGCGAGGAGATGAGCAAGGAGTTGGGTTCTCAAACGGAAGTCCGGTTGATTTTAGGTGCAGAAAGCTACGTATTGTGGATGGATATTGATGCGTTACCCAATTCTCTGATTCGTATTCCTCTCTCTGAACTACAAGAAGAAGATTTCGCACCACTCTTTAGAAACAGCCTGATTATGGCGTTGCTGATTATTGCAGGAGGTTGGTTGTTTATACGCTTACAAAATCGACCTTTGATTGCATTAGAAAAAGCGGCTAAAGGTGTTGGGCGGGGTGAAATTCCACCTCCATTATCTGAGAAAGGTGCATCTGAAATTCGTTCGGTAACTCGAGCATTCAATAGTATGTCCAAAGGAATACAAGAGCTCGAAGAGGACAGAGCGCTACTAATGGCTGGTATTAGCCATGATTTAAGAACCCCATTAACTCGTATTCGTTTAGCGACAGAAATGATGTCTCCGGAAGATGCTTATCTAGCGGAAGGGATCATCAGTGATACTGAAGAGTGTAATGAGATTATTAGCCAGTTTATGGACTATTTGAAGCCAGTGAATACCGAGTCGTTCACCAATGTATTCCTTGATGATATCGCTCGTGAAGTAGCAAGCTCTGAAGGTGGGTATGAAGTTCAGATAGAAACGGATATTGCTGAGTCAATGAAAGCGGCTTTAGGTAACCCGATTGCGATTAAGCGAGCGGTAAGTAACTTGGTGGTTAATTCACTCCGCTATGGTAATGGTTGGGTCAAGATCTCAACGGGTATGACCGCAGATAACAAACTAGTGTGGGTGACGGTTGAAGATAATGGTCCTGGTATTGAACAAGACCAAATAAGTAAATTGTTTGAACCCTTTACCCGAGGTGATACCGCACGAGGTAGTGAGGGTACAGGGTTAGGTTTAGCAATCGTAAAAAGGATTGTTAGCCAACACCAAGGAGCCGTTGTGGTGAATAATCGTAGCCAAGGTGGCTTAAAAGCGCAGATCAGTTTTCCGACATATAAGTCTTAAATTATAATCAGTTAGGTATAATTTCTAAAATAATAAAACGGGCTATAAAATAGAGCCCGTTTTTGATATTTACTGATTATCAGCTGCCGAATTGAGTTGGGTTAAAACGAACCTAGCGGGTTTAATAAGAGTTAGGCCTTAGAGTAAACGTCTCGCTCGCCTAACCAGCGATCAATAATAGCCAATGCATTGTCTGGGTATTGATCATGAATATGACGAGCAATTCGTTGAACTTCTGGGATTAAACGCTGGTCTCGCATTAAATCTGCAATTTTAAAGTCGGCTAACCCTGTTTGCTTTGTTCCAAGTAACTCACCTGGCCCTCTAATCTCAAGATCTTTCTGCGCAATGACAAACCCATCATTACTTTCTCGTAAAACCCCTAGACGTTTCTGAGCGGTTTTAGACAAAGGTGAGTGGTACAAGAGTACACAGTGGCTCGCAACTGAACCACGACCGACACGGCCTCGTAATTGGTGTAATTGTGCTAAACCAAGCCTCTCCGGGTTTTCGATGATCATCAGGCTGGAGTTGGGTACATCAACCCCAACTTCAATTACGGTGGTTGCTACCAGTAAGTGAAGCTTGTTCTCTTTGAACTCTTGCATCACGGCTTGCTTTTCGGCTGGTTTCATTCGCCCATGCACTAAACCTATTTTAACGTCTGGCAGTGTGCGTTGTAACTCTTCTGCCGTGTCAGCGGCAGCTTGGGCTTCTAGAGCTTCTGATTCATCAATTAAGGTACACACCCAATATGCTTGTTTACCTTCATTGAGGCAGGCGTTTCTTACTCGTTGGACAATATCATCACGCTTAGTGTCAGGCAGCGCGACCGTCTGAATTGGCGTTCTTCCCGGTGGAAGTTCATCAATAATTGACGTTTCTAAATCAGCGTAAGCCGTCATGGCTAAAGTTCTTGGGATTGGAGTGGCTGTCATTACCAGTTGATGTGGGTAATAACCTTGCTTTGCCCCTTTCTCTCGTAACTCTAAACGCTGGTGAACGCCAAAACGGTGCTGTTCATCAATAATGACCAGTGCGAGGTTATTAAACTCCACATGTTCTTGAAATAAAGCATGAGTTCCAACCACCATTTTTGCTTCACCACTGGCAATGCTAGCGAGCTCTTTTTCCCTTGCTTTGCCTTTTAATTTTCCGGCTAACCAACCAACTTGAATGCCCATGCTCTCAAACCAGTTAGCGAAGTTAATAGCATGCTGCTCAGCCAGTAACTCTGTCGGTGCCATTAGCGCGACTTGCTGCCCGTGCTCTAAAGCTCTTACGGCAGCCAAAGCGGCGACTAATGTTTTACCTGACCCCACATCACCCTGAACTAGGCGCATCATAGGGTGTGATTTTTCTAAGTCCGCTTCGATTTCTTTCACTACTCGATTCTGCGCATTAGTTGGAGAAAACGGCAATTGGGCAAGTAGCTGAGTTTTTAGTTTGTTTACTTCGGTGAGAGGTAAGGCGTTATCCTGCTGACCTTTACTGCGCACAGAAAGCATAGATAAATTTTGTGCGAGTAATTCTTCCATGATCAGGCGCAGTTGAGCTGGGTGTTTGCCTTCATCAAAGGCTTCAATATCTATCGAAGGCGGTGGTCTGTGTATAGTATGCAGAGCTTGACCAAGCGTGATTTGATGGTCGTATAAACCTGCAGGAAGTAATTCTTTAACCGCGGCTTTATCGAGTAATGCTAATGCTTGATCGGTTAGGTTACGTAGAGTGACCTGCCTTAATCCTTCTGTTGTTGGATAAACAGGCGTTAGGTTTTGTTCGATATCAGGCTGCTGCCTTGGGGCGAAAAACTTGTAATCAGGGTGTACTATTTCTAGCCCCATACCACCCCGTTTTATCTCCCCGTAAGCGTAAACTTGTTTACCTTCAGAGAAGTTATTTTTTATCCCAGCTGTAAAGTTGAAAAAGCGCAGAGTAACAGTGCCATTTCCGTCACTGATCTTTACGGTCAGCATTTTACGCTTACCAAAAGTCGTGTCTACGCTCATGACTTTTCCTTGCACAGCTGCCCATAAACCGGCGTGAAGTTTAGCTATTGGGTAAATACGAGTGCGGTCTTCATAACGTAATGGAAGGTGGAAAAGTAAATCTTGTACATTATTGAGCCCAACTTTTTCGAGTTTTTCAGCGACTTTCGCTCCAACACCAGATAAGGACGTGAGAGGGATGGCAGATAAAAGTTGTGACATACATGGCTCGCAAACATAAGAGTGACAAGCTATTCAATCATTTTACTGGATTTTTGTACAGGCAGAATTTTAGGGGAGAGGGTAAAGGATGAAGTTGAATGTTTGGTCGATAAGCCGATACAAAAAATCTCCTTAAAGTTTGTCACTTTAAGGAGATTTTAAATGCTTCGTAGCTAAGCAAGGCTAAGCTAAATTAAGCTCAGCCTTACTTGCTATTCTCGTATCACTTAGTTTTTACGGCGTCTTACTTTTAGCGCATGTGGCATCACACGCAGCTTTTTCATAATGCTCGCTAAGTGAACTCGATCTTTAGTCGTTAGCAGTATTGTCACGGTATACAAGCGGCCGTCACGTTCTTCCGTGGAAATACCGTGAATGTTGGAGCCTGTTTTAGAAATGACGTTCGTCAATTCAGCTAATGCACCTTGGTGATTTTGAAGATCGATCTGAAGCTCTGCTGTGAACTCCTGATCATAATCCTCAGACCATTCTACCGCCATGTACTTATCTGGTTCTTTTTGGTAACCACGTACGTTTGGACAAGTTTCACGGTGAACAACCAAGCCACGACCCGGAGAGACATGCGCAATGATGTGATCGCCAGGAATTGGGTGACAACAATTAGCAAAAGTGAGCAGTAACCCTTCTGCACCACGAATAGGAAGTTTCTTCTTCGTCGTACCATTAGTATTCGCGACTTCAGTCAGTTCGTCCGCATCACCTAATAGGCGGCGCGCAATCACGATGCTCATTAGTTCACCGAGACCAATCGATGCAAGCAAGTCTTCGAGATTGTCGAGACGAAGGTCAGACAGCACATGCTCAATGTTCTCTTGAGCGATATCGCTAATCGATAGTTCACCTAACGCATGGTTAAGTAATCGACGACCAAGCGTGATCGACTCTTCACGGCGCATTGTTTTCAGAACCTGACGGATCTTAGTGCGCGCACGTGATGTCACCACGTAGTTGAGCCATGCTGCATTCGGACGTGCGCCCGGAGCACTGATGATCTCAATCGTTTGACCATTCTTAAGCGATTTACTTAGTGGGTAAGGGTTCATGTCTACACGAGCACCTACACACATGTTACCGACGTCAGTATGCACCGCGTAAGCAAAATCGACCGCTGTTGCACCTGCTGGAAGTTCAACGATGCGACCTTTTGGCGTGAAGACGAAAATCTCATCAGGGAAGAGATCAGACTTAACATTCTCGATGAATTCGAATGAGTTACCTGCGCTTTGTTGCAACTCAAGTAAGCTCTGCATCCAACGCTGTGCTTTAACCTGTGCGGTAGTCCCATTGCTGCTACGTGAGCCATTACCTTTGTAAGACCAGTGCGCCGCGACACCTTTATCAGCCATTTGATCCATATCTTCAGTACGGATCTGAACTTCAACAGGCACCCCGTGAGGGCCGATCATTGAGGTATGCAGAGATTGGTAGCCGTTGGCTTTTGGTACCGCGATGTAATCTTTCATGCGGCCAGGGCGTGGCTTGTACAAGCTGTGAGCCTGACCAAGTGCGCGGTAACAAGTATCTGGGGTATCAACTACAACGCGGAAAGCGTAGATATCCATAATAGTGTGGAAACGCTGCTCTTTCGTTTTCATCTTGTTATAGATGGAGAACAGATTCTTTTCACGACCAAGTACGCGAGCAGGTAAGCCGACTTCTTCAAGGCGACCTTCAATCTCACTATGGATACGTTGAATCATCTCTTTACGATTACCACGCGCCGCTTTCACTACGTTTTTAAGAACGCGATAGCGGTTAGGGTAGAGCGCTTCAAAACCTAATTCTTCAAGCTCGGTCTTGATATTATGAATACCAAGGCGGTGTGCGAGAGGAGAATAGATTTCGAGAGTTTCACGTGCAATACGGCGCTTTTTATCAGGACGAAGTGCCCCAAGCGTACGCATGTTATGAGTTCGGTCAGCTAATTTGATCAAGATAACGCGGATGTCTTGCACCATGGCGAGAACCATCTTACGGAAGTTCTCTGCTTGCGCTTCTTTGCGATCACGAAATTTAAGCTTATCCAGCTTAGATACACCATCCACTAATTCAGCAACTGTATTGCCAAATTGAGCTTCTAACTCTTCTTTTGTAACTTCAGTATCTTCAATTACATCGTGGAGTAGGGCGGCTTGCAGGGTTTCGATATCCAGACGCATTTCTGCCAGGATTCTTGAAACAGCAACAGGATGGATAATGTATGGTTCACCCGTTGAACGGGTTTGCCCTTCATGGGCGTTTCTCGCTACCACATAAGATTGACGCAGAGCCTCAATTTGAGGCTCTGTTAGGTATTCTTGGGCAACGTCTTTGAGGCTATCGAATAGATACAAATTAAAGGCCCGGAAGGTTAATTAGTTCGAATGACGCTATTAGCGACGAATATGAGCTAACGAGTGTGAGCGATGCTGCTAACTGCTGCAAGTTCAGCCGCTTCTTGCTCTTGTTGCTCTTGACGCTCACGAGCGTCTAGTACGTCTTTAGTGATAAGACCGTCTTCGATTTCGCGAAGAGCGATAACCGTAGGCTTATCGTTTTCTTCAGGCACTAGTGAATCTTTACCGCCAGTTTGCATTTGACGTGCGCGGCGAGCCGCAATAAGAACTAGGTCGAAACGGTTGCCAACTTTTTCAACAGCGTCTTGAACAGTTACGCGTGCCATGAGGACTCCAAATAGTAATTAACTAATAAATTTTTGATGACGAGAAAGTATACAAGTTTAACTAGAGACTTTCTAGCTCACCGTATACTTATCTCAATGGAAAATCTAGTGCTTCTAGATTATTCCGCTAGTAGTGCAGTAAGCATGCCGCTGTATTTTGCCGCTTGCTTATCTTCTTTTAAGCGTTCCGCACGGATGATAGCTCTGAAGTCCATTAAGGCAGCATCAAAATCATCATTTACGATCACATAATCATACTCATTATAATGAGAGATCTCTGATTTCGCTTCACTCATGCGTTTCGCAATAACTTCTTCGCTATCTTGACCGCGAACATTTAAACGACGCTCTAGCTCACCATTTGATGGCGGAAGAATGAACACACTCTTCGCTAAAGGCATTTTTTCGCGGATTTGACGTGCGCCTTGCCAATCGATATCTAGGAAGACATCAATGCCTCGCTCTAGATTCTCTTCAATCCATACTCGTGAAGTGCCGTAGTAGTTGCCGAATACTTCAGCGTACTCAAGAAATTCATCTTTCTTGATTAGGTCTTCGAAGTGATGCTTTTCTACAAAGTGGTAGTGAACACCATTTTCTTCACCTGGGCGCATGCCACGAGTGGTGTGCGAAACAGACACTTTCATTGCGTAGGTAGGATTGGTTTCTAGCATTGCTGAGATCAAGCTCGATTTACCTGCGCCGCTAGGTGCAGATACGATGTAAAGAGTACCTTTGCCCATCTGTATGTTTCCACTGTTGTTGGATTGAATGCAGGCTGACAAGCCAGCACAAAAAGATAGTTCTGCCTCATCAACACTAAGCAATAATAAATGCGAATTGATGAAAATTAGGTCAGAAAAATGGAGGCGAAGAGTAGCATATTTCGATCCTTGAGAACAATCATCTTGATCGTTATTTGCTTTCAAAAGATCTTCCTTATGATCGTAAAGGGTAAAACCGTTGTGCAATAAAATGTAATTTAACTATTTTAATGTGATCTAGATATAAAGACGTTGAACTTTTAAACGAAAACCTTACAATCCGCGCAAACGATTAAATGCTGTATATATCTAATGAAATGGATTAGATGTTTCTACTACCAAGCCTATCTTGGTGACTACAGTTTTTAGTGTAGAAGTACGTCTATTTCGCACAGCATTTCAATCTTCAAATTTATTAATTAATTGCAAAGGTTTCGCTGTGAGTACTGAATCAACCCTCAAAGCCCAGAAGTCTTCTGGTTCGCTTGATGCACTGTTTAAAATCTCAGAAAGAAAAACCAATATCAGCACTGAGCTGTATGCGGGTTTTATTACTTTTTTGGCGATGAGCTACATTCTTGCGGTTAACCCTGCAATTCTGGGAGGGATTCCTGGAATGGATAAAGGCGCGGTATTTACGGCTACAGCTTTGTCTGCTGCTATCGCAACTTTGATTATGGGTATTTGGGGAAATTACCCAGTAATGCTTGCGCCAGGCATGAGTATGAATGGTTTTTTCAAAGGGATGTTACTCAGCGGCTCTGTGGCTTTATTATGGAATGAAGCGCTTTTTGGGATTTTCTTGTCTGGTCTTTTGTACTTGGCTTTTTCGATGACCAATATTCGTAAGTCGATGATTGAGTCGATTCCCGAAGACTTGAAGTTGGCGATTACCGTTTCCCTCGGTTTGTTCATTGCGTTTTTAGGTTTAAAAAACGCCGGTATTATCGTTTCAAATCCATTTGTTTTAGTGGGTTTAGGCGACATCTCAGATCCAACGGTCATTATCGCTTACATCAGTATTTTTATTGCTTTGGGCTGCATGGTTCGTGACATTAAATTAGCGACTTTTATCTCTTTCATTTCTGCAATCGTTTTGACCATTCTTGCTGACGTTTTCATGGGTACATCTAACGCTCCTATTCCTGAGCAATTCGTATCTATGCCGCCAAGTATGTCGGGTACGTTTGGGGCGATTTTTGATTTCTCTCACTTCACTGCAGAGAAAATGTTTGATTTGCTGTTTGTCGTGATGATCTTCTTGATTGTCGATTTCTTTGATGGGTTAAGCACGATTGTTGGTGTAGGTCGTGATGCAGGGATTATTGATAAAGATGGTAAAGTGCCTAACGCTAAATCAGCCCTTGTAGCAGATGCTGGTGGTACTGTGATTGGTTCTGTTTTAGGTACCACTTCAATTACTGCGTTCTCTGAATCTGGTATTGCTTCTTCTCAAGGTGCAAAAACAGGTCTAGCGGCGGTTGTAGTGGCTGGTTTGTTCTTAGTGTCATTGTTTTTATACCCACTGTTTTCCATCTTCTCGGCGGCGATGGTTGCGCCAGCGATGGTAGTGGTAGGCATCTACATGGTCGGTCGCTTAGGTCAGATTAATTGGGAAAAGAAAGAGTCACGCATTGCGGCATTCTTTACCATTATGTTTACTGTTCTGAGCTTCTCTCCTGCAAATGGTATGGCGATGGGCTTTATCAGCTATTCATTCACAATGATTGTTGCAGGCAAAGGTAAAGAAGTTCACCCATTAATTTATGCACTTTCGGTAATTTTCTTGGCATATTTAGTGCTGCTTTAATTTACATACTTCGCAAGTATAAAAAAATGGCTTTACGTTAGGTAAAGCCATTTTTGTTTTTACGGTTTTTAGCTCGTGTTAATTAAACGTGCTCTTATTGAAAGGTATAGGTATACACACTGAATCCAGTGTTATCACCGACATTACCCGTTTCTGATGTGAATGATACAGATGGGACCTCACCAGCAAATGTTTCTCCGCTTGGAGAAGATAAGAACTTCACGGCTGTGCCTGATGTTAATCCCGTTAATGAGAAGTTCTCAGCATTGTCAAAACGGTGTAGCGGCACTTCTTCTGCACTTTCAGAAGCGATACCTTTTAGGTATTGATCAACTAACTCTCGGTTTGAAAATGCTCCATCTTCATGAACAACTTCAGCTTGATCTACGCCAGGAATCCAATTGTTTGAAGCTCGGTAGTTATTGGTTACGACATAAAGAACTTGCGAGTCTTCAAGGACCACACCGTTGTAAGTAATGTCACTGATACGGCGGTAATCACCATTCGGATTAAGTTGTGGCTTATCGTCAGCGTCGTTGATTAACTCACCATTAGCATTTACGTAGTAACGAGGTGGGGTGCCGACATCAATTGTGTAATTTAAGCTGTTCGAATTGCCATCTGCTTTCCAACCGCCATAGAACACATCTAAATTGTAGCTGCGGAACATTTGGTGCAGAAGGTAATCACCACCAGAACTAACCGTTTGGTATTGTTGTGATGCAATAGTTTCTAGCCATTCTTTAACATCAGCAGCGGTCAATTTAAGAATTGCTGGCGTGTTGTTATCAAATACATAAAGGTCAGCAACGCTGGCGTTGGTTAATTCGCTACCATCAATGTTGGTATAATCTTCAGCGCCACCACGACCACCTTTGAAAGGTGCAGATACTGACAATAAGATAGCGCCATCTTCCATCTGAACAGTGCCATCTTGAGTCACCGTCATACCCCAGTTGTATTGGGCTTCATTGACGATTTGTACAGATAGATCAGGTTCGATTGCTGAGAAGAAACTATTAATCTTTTGGTCAATTTTTAGGATAGGGGTTTGCATGTAGTCGATGGTACCTTGGTGGTCATCTGCCACTGCATCAACCACATCTTGAGCCATGATTTCTGTGTCTTCATATAAGCCACGCAATTCAGCGGTACTTTGACCATAATTGACGCTCCAAGTCCCCCCAGAGTTAGTCGACTCCAATTTCAGGTCAATAATACCGACATTATTTCCCCAGTAGCCTGGCATGACTGCCGGTTTATTAAAAATCTTACCATTTTCGGCATCAACACCTTCCATGCCATCGTATGTGTCTGTTGTGGTTGGGAAGTTGTTGTGGTCATGACCAAACATAATGGCATCAATACCATCAATATTGGCAAGCCCCCATGTTGCATTATCGATAAATGGTACATCAGCATCACTACCAGAAAGGCCTGAATGTGGAATCGCGACGATGATGTCAGCGCCTTCAGCCTTCATTTTACTAACATAGAATTCGGCGGTGGTTTTAATATCTGAAACGACAACCTGACACTCTAAATTGGTTTTATCCCAGCTCATGATGTTTGGTGGTGTGAATCCAATGACACCGACCTTCACCGGGTGCATCTTGCCATCACTGCCTTCAAAGTTACGTTCTAGAATGAGATAAGGAGTAAAAGCATTTTCAGCTTGAGATAGGAATTCTTCATTGATACGAGGCTCACATGATTGGCTCGAAAAATCGCTGCTTGAAAGTAGAGTGTCGTCATATTTAAATACATTCGACACAACATAAGGGAAGTCTGCCCCTTGAATCGCCGCTTTCAAATAATCCAAACCGTAGTTAAATTCATGGTTACCAATATTAGCCGCATCATAATTGAGTAAATTCATGGCTTTATAAACGGAGTGAAGGTTTGACTGCAAGTTGTCTTCACCTAAGCTCGCCATATAGTCAGCCATTGGGCTGCCTTGAATAAGGTCACCATTATCAAACAACATGCTATTTTTAGCTTCTTCACGAACAGCGCGGATAACCGGAGCAGTACGAGCAAATCCATAGCTTTGTTTGTCACTGTCACTGAAATAGTTATACGGCATCATGTTACCGTGCAAGTCGGTTGTTTCCATCAAGCGTAAGTCGATGCTGACAAAATCATCATCTGAATCACTACAGCCCACTAGTGCCATTGCTATCGCTGCCGAGAGTAGTATTTTCCCCGAATTTTTCATGTTTACCTCAAATTTAAATATGGTTTAAATGCGGTTTATGTTGGAGGGGAATTGTTACAGAAACATGGGATCTTTATTACAATATGAATCACGGTTTAATGTGTAAGTGATTGTTTTGTTGATTGTTTTATTGTTATTGATAAGGCAATCGTATACGTGTGTTTAATCTGCGGTTTTTACTGAGGGGTTTGTCACATGGCTTTTTTATCAAAGCATTGGTAAGTTAAATGAATCATTTTTTATTACATCGAGTGAATATGCAAAAGGGCGTGATAAACTGATTTCTTTAGCTCATAAATTATGAATAGTGATTATGCCTTCTCATCTTCCCCCTTCGTTTAGTAAACCATTTCTCAAAATTTTCCATATGCTTGAAGCGGTATTGCTGGTTGCAATTACGCTAGCAACTTTGGTTGCGATGGTAGATGAATTTGTACATGTTTTTGTAGAAAAGAGAGTCCAGCTTACCGATATATTGCTGATGTTCATTTACCTTGAAGTATTAGCGATGGTCCAGCAATTTGTGATGAACGGTAAGATCCCTGTTCGCTACCCTATTTATATTGCAATGATGGCGATAGCTAGGTACATCACATTAGGCATGAAAGAGTTGGATGCGGTGCTAGTAGTTTGGCTTTCTGTCGCAGCCTTTATCTTAGCGGCAGCAACCTTATTAATTCGAGTCGGTCATCATTATTGGCCATATGTTGATAGAAAAACCAAGCAGCCTGATGAATAACTCCACAAAATCAAAAGAAATATTTATATATTAATGCAACAGGTCAAATACCAACCAAGTGGCAGTGTGAATGGTTTTATAATTCGAGTATATTCACGACCAAAAATTTAATTATAAAAAATAAGTGGTTGTGCTATGAAATTAAAACTTGTCAGTGGCTTGGTGAGCATGGTTATGCTTTCAGGCTGTACGTCAATGATGCAAAAAGATGATTTTGAGAGCTTTAACAATAAGCTCAATACCGGTGATTATAATGGAGCTGCTGAAGTGGCTCTTGATCATGCAGGTTATGATGAAGAGTCTGGTGAAACCGATGATCTTCTATGGACGCTTCAAGCTGGCGCCACATTAAACTATGTAGGGCAGTATGACTTATCCACTAAGTTATTAGATTCTACAGAAAATATGATGAAGAGCGAAGATACTGAAAGCGCAGTGGTAGAAGGCGCTGAGCTGGTTGGCTCTATGCTGGGTAATGATGCGATGCTTGCTTATGAACAAGCTCATTACGATGGCGTAATGTCTAACACCATTAAAGCTTGGAACTTCATTTCCCAAAATGATTACCAAAACGCTCGCGTTGAATTAAACCGTGCTGAAGAGCGCCAACGCCGCGCAGCTCAGCACTTCGCTGATGTGATTAAAGAACGCCGAGCTGAAATCAAAGAAGAGGCGGGTGAATCTGGTGCGCTTGTTAAGCAATCTATGGAATCTGAAGAAACTAAAAAGATTCTAGCAGATGCTGGTATCGAGCAAGGTCAGTGGAAACCTTATGAAGGCTATGTAAACCCTTTTACTACTTATTCTTACGGTCTAAACCTTCTTCTTACTGGTAAGAGCAAATCTGATTTCCAGAAGGCAGCTGATTCTTTCAAGCGTGTTTACTCACTAACCGATTCAAAAGCGGCGAAAGCCGATTATGAGCTTGCTCGTTCGATGGCTCGTTCAAATAACCAAGACAAACTTGCTAATAAAGTTTGGGTTATCTTTGAAAATGGTCAATCGACAGTACGTGAAGAAAAGCGAATCGACCTCCCTGTCTTCATCCTTTCTGACAATGTTTCATACACTGGTATTGCCATTCCACGTCTAAAAGAACGCGGTAAAGCGCTAAATAACATCACTATCGAAGGCAACGACACTGAAACTATCGCAGATATGGATAAGATCATTGGTGCTGAATTCGACCAAGATTTCCCATACATCCTTGCCCGTGAAATTACTCGTGTAACGTTGAAAACTATCGCTCAAAAACAAGTGAAAGACGAAAACGCATTGCTGGGTGATGCATTTGCAATTGTGCAAATGTTAACAACGGGTGCTGATATTCGTTCATTCTCGGCATTACCAAGCGAGTATCAAGCAACACGTATCGATGCAAAAAATAACACAGTTGAAATTAAAGCAGGGGCATTCACGATTCCTGTTGAACTTGATGCAGATTCAAGCAAACACATCATTTATGTAAAAGCGATTTCTCCGGTAATTGAGCCGACAATCAAAGTAGTTAATATCTAAGGACATATCATGAAAAAATTGGCACTTGCAGCCGCAGTTGCAGCTCTAACACTTACTGGTTGTGCGACAAAAACAGCGTATATCGATGCATCAGACACTCAAACGAATGTAGTTGCAGCTCTGTCTTACGCTGACTTCTCAAAAGCAGCGAATGAAATGGCAGAAGAGATCGTCGCAAGTAAATTAATGACGCACCCTCAAGCTGATGAAGGCGGTCGTTACATCGTTTACGTAAATGATATCGAAAACGATACGATGCAGCGTTTAGACACAGACCAACTAACAAAAGGTCTGCGCGTTAACTTACTTCAATCAGGTAAGTTTTTAGTAACGACTGCATTCGGCGAAGACGATGCAACTAAGAAGATGCGTGAGCTAAAAGATTCAAAAATGGTTAAGCAGTCGACAGTGAAGGGTGATGACCAAGTGTTTGCACCAGACTTCAGCCTGTCAGGCAAAATCCTACAACGTAATACATCGTTAGATAATGACGACACACGTATCGAATACTACTTCCAGCTATCAATGACTAATGTAGAAAATGGTCTGGCATATTGGGAAGGCGAACGCGTTGTCGGCAAAGTTGCTGATGGCTCTAGCGTAAGCTGGTAGTAGAGTGATTGATTAGTAAAACATAAAAAATGGATAGCTTCGGCTATCCATTATTATTAAGAAAGTTAGGTGACCTATGAAATTTAATAAACTTCTATTAGCGATGATGCTGACAGGCGCAAGCGCTCCTGCTGTTTTGGCAGAAGAATCGGTTGATACGACAGCGGCAGAAGAATTAGTTGATACAACAACAACGGTAGAAGTACCGGCAGAAGTCTTAGGCGAGCAATCTGATAAAGATGTCGTTCAAGCAGAAGAAGACGTTGATACCCTAGATGTTGTTGAAGGTAAGCTCGATCGCTATATCACTAAAGTGAAAAGTAGCTTAGAAAAATCAGGCAAAGCCCATAAAGTCTTTGTATATTCAGGTACGGCTGAATTGAGTGTTAGTAGTAGCGATCCTCGTTGGTCGAAGTATCGAGAAAGGGCTTTAGAAAAAGCAGTTTTAGATGCTCGAATCTCTTATTTGTCGACGTTAAATACGAGCCCTGCGAACAATGTTATTTATTCTATGAATAGTATGAGTGGTCTACCGATCCCAACGGTTGATGACTTTAAAACTGATTCACAAATGGAAGGCTTCCTCGATAAAGTTATCGCTGTTATCGATGGCAAGCTCGACAGTGAATTAAAAGAAATGGGCATTGACCCTAAGCAGTTTAACGCTGCTCCTCCTGCAATGAAGCGTGACTTATACAAAGAATCTGTAGTTGAGCAAACTGTCCGTACTTCTTACGGTGATCTGTCTGGCATGGTCGTGGTTAAGCAGTACGAAGAAATCACTGAATCTGGTCACGGAACCATTGGTGTAGTAATGATTTTGTCTGCGACTAAACGTGACGAAATTAAAGCGATGATCGAATCGCATGGTGAAGTTGCTCCTCAACCTGAGAAAGCGAATACTCAATTTTCATCATTACAACAGATGTTTTCATCTAAGAAAGACTCTTTATACCTAAAAGCAGGAACCGACGTTTTGTACGATTCTGAAGGTTACCCTCTTATTGTTGCTTATGGCCAGTCGGGAGTGACTTACTCTAAGTCTTCGACTAAGAAAAAAATTGAGCGCAAAGTAGCGAAAGAGTTTGCGACTAATAATGCGTGGGCAAATTTGACTCGTGCGTACAATCTTAACGGTGATCTAAAAAGCTCTACGTCAGTTGAAGCACAAGAAAGTGAAAGTGAGAAATTTGAACTGATTATCGACTCTGTTCGTTCTACTTCTTCAGGCTTAACGCAGTCAATGTATGAAAGCATGGAAAAACGTGCCTCAATGCAGTCCTCAATGCGAAATATGACAGGTGTGAGTGTTGAATATGACTGGCGTCGTAAGCACCCAGTAACGGGTCATGAAATGGTCGGTTCTGTACTGGTATGGCATCCAAAGAAAGTGACGAATGCGAAGAACTTAGCCAGTGGTAAGAGCGAAGCACAGCTAGATCAAGCAGTACAAGAAGAGGTGGTGGGTTCTCGACATTCTGCTGAATCTGAAGATACGTTTGATGCGGCGGATTTCTAAATGATAAAAAAGCTTTTATTAATTAGTGCATTTCTATTCGGTGCATCTTCTGTGCAGGCTGCGAGTTACGAAAAAGTAGTGACTACTGGGCAAGGCGAAACGTTAGATCAAGCGATTGATGTCGGGTTACGTCGAGCTGTAGAACAAGTGTCTGGCGTTTCCATCGATAGCTCTCGAATTTCGACTACGACTTATTCTTCAAATGGAGATAAAAGCGAAGCGAAAGAGGCGATGATTGATGGTATTCATACGACCGCAAAAGGAAACGTTAAGTACCGAATCTTAAATGAACAGTGCTTAAATGACTTCTGTAATGTGAAGCTTGAAGTGAGCGTGAAAGTTGACCCAAGAGATAAGATAAAAGACCTTAACTCTAACCGTCGTACTATTGCTGTAGGGCAATTTTCAGGACCTAAAGGCTCGACTATCGGTAAAAAAGTACAAGAATTTCTTGTTCAAGACCGTAAGTTTAAAGTCTTAAGTAACCAGAAAGATCCAGCGCTTCAATACGTTGTTACGGGCAAGGTACTGACGGCTAAGACGCATAAGCGTGTTGTGGATAATTCTCGCACAGTTGAATTAACAGGTGAGAACATCAAAGATGTGAAGACTTACTACAGTTCTAAAGTGTTAGTTGAGTTTCGCATTGTGGATGTCGTCAATAACCAAGTTAAATGGTCAGCGACGATCCCAACCACTTCAAGCCGAAATAACTTAAGCTTACTTGTCGATATTGCTTCGAAGAAAGTGTTTACCCAATTGAAAGACAATATCTACCCTTTAGTTTTGCTTGTTGGTGATAATGGTTCAATGGTGCTTAACTCGGGTGGTTCGACGGTTAAGAAAGGTCAGTACTATGATGTATTTAGCCTAGGTGAAAAGTTTGTTGATCCTGTGACTAAAGAAAGTCTTGGTCGTGATGAAGTCAAAGTGGGAACAGTAAAAGTGACGAAGGTTTTACCTAAACTAGCGTACGTTACTGTAGTGAAAGGGGATGCCAGTGCGATTAAAACGAAGAGTATAGCGAGAAAGTCTACTTATGCTCCTCGACCAAAAAAATCAGCAGCAAAACCTAAAGCAGCACCCGTTAAGAAAAAAGATGACACGCCATCTGCAGGCGGAATCATTCTTTAACGCTAAGTTAATTAGAACTATGCTTACTGGATCTCGATTAATTAGATCGAAGTTTGTTTAGTTCTAGAATAGCTTGAATAAAAAAGCCTCTGAAATTCAGAGGCTTTTTATTTAATTGGAATAAATGAGTTAGTGATTACTCAATATTCTGAATTTGTTCACGCATCTGTTCGATAAGTACTTTCAGTTCAACACCTGATGCTGTGATATCCGTGCTGATAGACTTAGATGCTAGCGTGTTAGATTCACGGTTGAACTCTTGCATCATGAAATCAAGTTTACGGCCACATGCGCCGCCTTTCTTAAGCACTGCATTCGCTTCTTTTACGTGAGAGTCTAAGCGATCAAGCTCTTCCGCAACATCTGACTTTTGAGCCAATAAGATAAGCTCTTGTTCTACGCGAGAACCTTCAAGTTCTACTTTAGCTTCTTCAAACTTATTGATCAGACGTTCACGTTGCCATTCTAGAATTTCAGGCATACGAGCTCGTACTTTCACGACTTCTTCAGTAATTGCTTCTAAACGTTGCTCAATCAGAACTTTCATGTTGTCGCCTTCACGACCACGAGCATCAATAAACTCACCAATTGCATCGTTAAATGCATTCAATAAATCTTTGTTAATCGCATCCATGTTTTGCTCTGGTGTTTCCATTACGCCAGACCAGTTCATGATTTGGAACGGGTTTAGGCGGCTTTCTTCACCAGTCATCGACATCACTTGGTTAGCGGCATTGATTACTTGCTGAGCCAAACCTTCATTAATGCTTAGTTCACCTTTCGCAGCAGGGTTTGCTTCAAAACGTAGATTACATTCTACTTTTCCGCGCGCTAGGCGTTTACGGAAACGCTCACGTAAAATTGGCTCTAGACCACGGAATTGTTCTGGCATACGGAAGTAAGTTTCTAGGTAACGCTGGTTCACACTACGGATTTCCCATACTGCGCTGCCCCAATCGCCTTTCACTTCTTTACGTGCGTAAGCCGTCATACTATAAATCATCGAATTTTCCTGTCTTTTATCATTCTGAAAATAACGCGCGGCAATAGTAGCACATAAACTAGTGAGGAAAACGAAGGTGAGGCTGTTGATGCCTACTCGCCACAGAGGTTCTTTTCCTATATAATCCTGCCCCAATAAAATCCGTCTCACCCCCATTCTTTACATAGATAACAAGGTAGATGCTAATGCGTCCAAATGACCGCGCTGTAGATCAAATTCGTCCAATTAAAATTACTCGTAACTACACAGCTTATGCTGAAGGTTCTGTATTAGTAGAGTTTGGTAATACCAAAGTTTTATGTAATGCCTCTGTGGAAGAAAATGTTCCTCGCTGGCTGAAAGGTCAAGGTAAAGGCTGGGTAACGGCTGAATACGGCATGCTGCCACGTGCAACGCACACTCGTAACCGTCGTGAAGCGGCGAGCGGTAAGCAAGGCGGTCGTACTATGGAAATCCAACGCTTGATCGCTCGTAGCCTACGCGCTGTTGTCGATTTAAAAGCGATGGGTGAAATAATGATCACTGTTGATTGTGATGTTATCCAAGCGGATGGCGGCACTCGTACTGCTTCTATTTCTGGTGCAAGCGTTGCTTTAGCGGATGCGATTCAAAGCCTAATCGAAAAAGGTAAGCTTAAGAAAAACCCAATGAAAGGCCATGTTGCGGCTGTTTCAGTGGGCATTGTTAAGCAAGAAGCTTTGTGTGATTTAGAGTATGTAGAAGATTCAGCAGCAGATACCGACATGAACGTTGTAATGACGGAAGACGGTAAGATGATTGAGATTCAAGGCACCGCAGAAGGCGAACCGTTTAGCCACGAAGAGCTGATGCAGCTTTTAGCCCTGGCAAATAAGGGCATTGCCGATATCGTCGTCGCTCAGAAAGCCGCGTTGGCCGACTAATCATTTTTAATAGCTCCTTTCATAAGGGGCTATTTTTTTGTCTGTAAACCCGAAAGGGTAATGCAGAACGTAAGTTAAGTTTTATTGAATAAACGTAGAGGAAGAACATGAAAGCATATCAACGTGAATTTATTGAATTTGCACTAGAAAAAGAAGTACTTAAGTTTGGTGAGTTTACTTTAAAGTCTGGGCGTAAGAGCCCTTACTTCTTCAATGCTGGATTGTTTAATACAGGTCGTGATTTAGCGCGTCTAGGTCGTTTCTACGCGGCAGCATTGGCAGATTCAGGTATTGAATTCGATGTACTGTTTGGTCCTGCATACAAAGGCATCCCAATTGCGACAACGACTGCTGTTGCTTTGGCTGATCACCACGATGTAGACACGCCTTACTGCTTTAACCGTAAAGAAGCAAAAAACCACGGTGAAGGTGGCAACCTAGTCGGTAGCGAGCTTAAAGGTCGTATCATGCTGGTGGATGACGTTATTACTGCTGGTACTGCAATTCGTGAGTCTATGGAAATTATCCAAGCTAACGGTGCTGATTTGGCTGGTGTTCTTGTTGCGATTGACCGCCAAGAGAAAGGTAAAGGTGAGCTGTCTGCAATTCAGGAAGTGGAACGTGACTTTGGCTGCGCTATCATTTCAATTGTTAGTCTGACTGACCTTGTGACTTTCCTTGAAGAGAAAGGTACAGATGCAGCTAACCTTGAAGCGGTTAAAGCGTACCGTGCTGAATATGGCATTTAGCTTATCAATTATTAGCTATTGATAAGTGAGAAACTAATCGTTCATAAGCAAAACCGTTCTAGTGAATATTAGTGTAGTTGATACGAAAAGGGGCTGATAGTTATCTATCAGCCCCTTTTGATTTTCGGAATTTTTGATTTATGAGTAGTTTAATGCTTGAAAGCCATTAAGCTCTTACTTGTAGAGCGTATCTTTTGGCTGGCTTGGATCTTCCATCGTTTTATAACGCTTGTGTATCCACATCCATTGTTCTGGAGCTCTTAAAATCGTCTTTTCTAAGTAGCGATTCATGTAAGCCGCTGCGGCTTTTTCATCTTTTTGTGGGTAGTTATCTTCAATGGACTCTTCTGCGATAAGCTCATACTTCCCTTCAGGGTTTCTAAATCCAGAACCCGGTATAAGCGCGCACTTACTCACGTAAGCTAGAATACTGGTACCTGTGGTGGTACAGGCATTAGGCACGGCAAAAAATGGAACAAAGACAGATTTATTACGACCGTAGTCATGGTCGGGCAGATAGAAAAGCACCTCGTTTTTACGTAGGATCTTAATCATCCGCTTCACATCTTTACGATGGACCAGTCGGTTGCCATTCTGAGTACGTCCACGATATTGGATAAATTCATAAGCAGGGTTATTGTGCGGGCGATATACCCCAAGCCCAGGAATACCTAAGATAGCAAACCCACGAGCCGTAATTTCCAAGTTGAGTGCATGTACACAGCAAAGTAGTGTGCCTTTTCCTTCTGCACAATTATCTCGTAGGGCTTGTGTGTTTTTGTCGACTAGAATGCGTTTCAAGCGCCATGTTGGCCAGAACCAAGCGATACCAGTTTCTATTAATGCAAGCCCAGTGTTCTTAAAGTTTTCAGCAACGAGTGTGCTAACTTCTTCCTCGGATTTATCAGGAAAGGCCAGTTCTAGATTTCGAGCCGTGATTGCGACTCTTTTCTTTCCGAATTTAGCCCCAAGGCTGCCGAGCTTTTGCCCTATGAAGAGTAGAACAGAGTAGGGCAGCACATTGACGACCAAAGCCAGCAAACCGAAACCAAGCCAAACGCCCCAGTTTTTTGGGTGTAGAAGAGACAAGGTAAAAGTGGGCTTGGTAATAACGTACTGTCCGGCTGTTTTATTCGTCATAAGTCTCACTATTTTTATTTGATTTGAGCACTCAACAGTGCCCAGTATTCTTCAAAGTTTGCAGTTGGCGGGTATTTGAAGTCTGAACGTACAAAGCGGTTTAAGCTGCCTTCTACTTGACCTAGCAGTTGTGTTGCAAGAATTTTTTCATCAACAGGGAATGCCTTGCCTTCGCGGATCTTTCTCTCTCGAAGTATTTGTCTTAGCTGAGTTTCAATACGTTCGAATAATTGGTTAATGCGCTCGCGCAGTCTTTCATTTTCAAACATAAGCGCATGTCCAGAAAGAATTCGAGTTAAGCCGGGGTTACGCTCAGAGAAGACAAGAATGAGTTGTAGAACAAGTCTAATGCGTTCTAACGTGTCCTTTTCTTCATCAAGAATTCGATTAATGCGAGACATTAATGCCTCTTCAATGAATTCGATTAACCCTTCAAACATGCGAGCTTTACTTGGGAAGTGTCGATAGAGAGCAGCTTCTGATACACCAACTTGTTTAGCCAGCTTAGCCGTTGTAATGCGAGAAGCACCTTCTGCTGATTCGAGCATATGTGCTAGAGCTTGAAGGATTTCCTCACGACGGTTTGATTTTCGAGTACCAGCCATCTATTTACTTCCTTTGCTAGATATGAGGTTTGAGAGGGGGGATTATAAACATCAATCGATTCCGCTTCTACTTACTAGGAACAGAATCGAGTGATGTGTAGCCGTAAAGACCTAAAGGGACGAGAGTTTTTGAATTTGTTCTAAAATTTTAAAGCCTAACGTTTGTTTACTGTCTAACGGTAAGGACTTTTCTCCCGCTTCCCATTTGTCAGTATCTTTCCAATATAAATACAGAGCATTATCACTACTGTTAAAACCTTGCCCTTCAACAGACACATCATTAGCGCAAATCATGTCTAGATTTTTCTTTTGTAACTTCCCACGAGCGTAATGCTCAACGTCTTGAGTTTCAGCGGCAAAGCCAACGGTGAAAGGGCGGTTTTCTGTCATTGCCGCAATGGTTGCTACGATATCTGGGTTCTTCACCATGTGGATGCTCATGTCATTATTTGCATCCGTTTTCTTGATTTTTTGCTTAGCAATCACATCGGGGCGGTAATCTGCGACAGCAGCACAGCTGATGAAAATATCGTGTGAGTTTGCATTACTGGTTGTGGCATCAAACATGTCTTGTGCGCTTTCAACATCAATTCGCTGAACGCCATTGGGTGCGCTTAAAGCAACAGGGCCGCTAACTAAAGTCACTTGTGCACCTAATTTGGCCGCGGCATCAGCAATGGCATAGCCCATTTTTCCTGAACTATGGTTCGTAATATAGCGTACTGGATCGATGGCTTCACGAGTCGGACCTGCTGTGATTAAGACAGAACGCCCGGCTAGTAGTTTTGGTTGGAAAAAGCTTTCACATAAACCAACCAGTTGCATTGGCTCAAGCATACGACCCATGCCCACATCACCACATGCCTGTTCGCCTGCTGCTGGTCCCCAAATCAGGCACCCACGGCGAGATAAAGTCTGGATATTTTCTTGCGTTGCTGGATGACTGTACATTTGCTGATTCATTGCAGGTGATACGGCAATCGGCGCATCACTGGCAAGTACTAATGTGGTTAATAAATCATTGCCCATACCTGCAGCCATGCGCGCAATTAAATCCGCGGTGGCAGGCGCGAGAAGAACGAGATCCGCCCACTTGGCTAACTCGATATGCCCCATTGATGCTTCAGCAGCAGGATCAAGTAAGCTGTCTGATACTGGTCTGCCAGAAACGGCTTGCATGGTTAATGGGGTAATAAACTCTTTCGCTGCGTGAGTCATGACGACTTGCACTTGAGCGCCGCGTTCAATAAGACGACGTGTCAGCTCTGCACATTTGTAAGCTGCGATACCACCACTAATACCGAGCAGTATTTTTTTCCCTGCCAGGCTCTGTTCATTACCCAATTTTTGCATGCTTTTATTCCTTAAATTTTCTGCGACTTACGATATCAGAGTAACGCTTGTGTTCCCAGAGCAATGCTTTGGCTCTCTGTGCATCAATCAACAACCTTTGACGATCATCAAATAGTGTCTAATAAAATAGTCAATTACATCGGCATGTTAGATCGGTGGAATAAAAATGCTGAGTTCAAAGATCTTATTAAAGTGTGTTTGTAGTCTGATTCACATAATAAGACCTTTCTTCTTCATCTTTCATTCCATCTACTGAGTGCATTTATCTATTATGTTATTAAAAAGTCTGCCCAAAGAGTCGATGCCCAGAGAAAAGTTACTTGCACGAGGACCTGAATCTTTAAGTGATGCTGAACTTCTCGCGATTTTTTTAAGGACGGGTACTCAAGGGATGAATGTTCTTGAGCTCGCGGACCAACTGATTAATGATTTTGGATCATTGAGGAAGCTGTTCTCAGCGAGTGAAGAAGAGTTCTGTTTTCATAAAGGGATGGGGCAAGCCAAATATGTGCAATTGCAGGCTGTTTTAGAAATGACTCAGCGGTATCTGGCAGAAACCTTAACTCGAGGAGATGCTCTTACGAGTCCTAGCCACACAAAGTTGTATTTATCGAGTGTCTTACGTGATCGACAGCGAGAAGCCTTCTATATTCTATTTTTAGATAATCAAAACCGAGTAATAAAAGACGAAGTTTTATTTGAAGGGACAATTGATGCTGCTTCAGTTTACCCAAGAGAAGTGGTCAAACGCGCTTTATATCACAATGCGGCGTCTTTGATCTTAGCGCATAATCACCCTTCAGGCGTTGCAGAGCCTAGCAATGCAGACAGAAGAATTACCCGTAGATTAAGTGATGCTTTAGAGTTGGTAGACATACAAATCCTTGACCATTTTGTTGTTGGAGATGGTGAAGTTGTGTCTTTTGCAGAAAGAGGGTGGATTTGAATCACATTATGGCTTGTTAGTTGATAGAAATCTGCTATCATCCCGACCACATTTTAGAACCTTAAATCAGCTCTGATTACTCAAATAGCTGCTCTGTTCAAAAAAAGATCACGAAATCCTTAAAAAGGATCTGTTCGGGTCTTGAGCAATGCATGTCAAGTTAGTATAATACGCGACCTTTGATAGCCTTGAATGGATTTTCCATTATGGTTTTTACCTCTATTTTCAGAATTGATAGAGAGGTTCGGCCACCAAGGTTGATATCGAGCTGAAACGATTTGGAGAGACATTCATGTCCCGAGTATGTCAAGTAACTGGTAAGCGTCCAGTAACGGGTAACAACCGTTCACACGCACGCAATGCTACCAAGCGTCGTTTTCTGCCGAACCTACAAACTCACCGTTTCTGGGTAGAGAGCGAAAAACGTTTTGTTAAACTACGTCTAACTGCTAAAGGCATGCGTATTATTGATAAGAAAGGCATCGATGCTGTTCTTGTTGATATCCGTGCACGTGGCGAAAACGTTTAAGAGGAATTAAGCAATGGCTAAAGGCATTCGTGAGAAAATCCGTCTAGTATCTTCTGCTGGAACTGGTCACTTCTACACAACTGACAAGAACAAGCGTAACATGCCAGGCAAATTTGAGATCAAAAAGTTTGATCCAGTAGTTCGCCAGCACGTTATGTACAAAGAAGCTAAAATCAAGTAATTGATAGCCCCTTTGCCTCTTCTTTTAGTAGAAGAGTAAAATTAAAAACCCAGCTTTTGGCTGGGTTTTTTTATATCTAAAATTCGAGATCTAAGTGAAGTTTCGGGTTTCAGCCAAGTTAGCGATATGTGTCAATCAAGGATATAATCGATAAAGCACAAAATTTGGACATAGAGAATGAACAATGAGATACCGCGGACGCAAATGGAACAACATCTTAATGTTATGTGTGGTTGCATTTATCGGTGTACTTAACCTGCCTGCCATCATTAAAACCTATCTCATTGAACCGGAAGAGAGCGCTTACCCTTACCTGCTTAGTCCGTCACTTGACCTTCAATCTATGCATTTCCCTTCATTCTCCATCGAACAAAGCAATGATCAGTGGCAAGTTAGACCAAGCTCTATTCGTTTACCTATTGGTGCAAATGAGTTAATCAGTCGCTGGAAAAGTATCGTGGGGACGGAAATTGATGAGGAAATGTACCAGACTTTGGGAGAGAAGTTAGGTCAGCCTCAAACTGTAGAGGTGTGGTACCAAGATCAAGAAGAGCCTCATAGAATCACTTATTACCAATTACCGGACTTTTGGTTATTGAAGAATTGGCAGGGTAAGTGGATCGCCATTTCAGTTGCGGAAGAGTATTTATCTCCCACTCCTCTTAAAAGTTAACTACCTAGAAGCGCTTTAAGTACCAATTTTACGTTTACGACATTTATAAAGGATTTTTATGCCTGAGTTACCAGAAGTCGAAGTCAGCCGAATGGGGATTAGCCCTCACTTAGTCGGGCAAATGATTCAGTCACTGACTTTCCGCACTCCTAAATTGCGTTGGGATATACCAGCAGAGCTAAAACGACTTGAAGGCGAAACCATTCAATCCATTTCCCGCAGAGCAAAATATCTGCTGATTGAAACCAATGCTGGTACTGCTATTGTGCATTTGGGCATGTCTGGATCACTTCGAGTACTTGATGCTGACTTCCCAGCGGCAAAGCATGATCATGTGGATCTTAAATTAACGAATGGAAAAATTTTACGTTATAACGATCCTCGTCGTTTCGGAGCTTGGTTATGGTGCGCTCCTGGTGACAGTCATAAGGTACTTGAGGGCTCTGGACCTGAACCGTTAACTGATGACTTTAATGCTCAGTATATTGCTGAAAAAGCAAAGAAACGGACACTGGCACTAAAACAGTTCATCATGGATAACAAAGTAGTAGTAGGGGTTGGTAATATTTATGCTAACGAAGCTTTGTTTACTTCTCGAATTCATCCTCTGCGCCCTGCAAATAAAGTGAGTCTTACCGAGTGGCAAGTATTAACGGAAAATATAAAGTCTGTACTGGCGACTGCTATTGAACAAGGTGGGACGACTTTAAAAGATTTTGCACAGGCGGACGGCAAGCCCGGGTATTTTGCTCAAGAGCTACAAGTGTATGGTAAAGCGGGAAAAGAATGCCCTAATTGCCAATCTCTGATAGAAGAGCAGAAAATCGGGCAACGAAATACCTTCTTTTGTGGTGAGTGCCAAAAGTAGAGAGGCATAGATTGTAATAAGCTTCAGCCAGCATAAGCCTCGATTAAAATAAACGACCGCCTGATGATTCGTGAATACTATTCCACATCAGAAAAATAACTATATTTTTTAAGTACCAGTAGATGATTTTTTCACATAACTATCGCTCTTTGAGCCGCATTACCTTAATACACATCCTTAGTGGTGTTTTACTTTTATTTCTTGCCCGCGCTTTGTTCTTTATACAAGCTGTCGAAGTATCTCAGCTAACTGGGCTGAGTTCCGATGTGTGGCGTGCTTTTTTTGTTGGTGCGCGTTTTGACTTAAAAATTGTTGCGATTGCCTTTGCTCCAATCTTCTTGTTTGGTCTATTAACGGCTTCTTTTTCAAAAATATTCAGTCGATTTATTCGTGTTATTCCCGCCTATAGTGGAGTGATTTTTTTCTTACTCGCGGGTGTCTCGATTGCCAACTATTACTATTACGTCACTTACGGCAGCTATTTTGATGTGTTTGTTTTTGGCTTAGTAGACGATGATACTAAAGCGGTACTCAGCAACGCATGGGCGGATTTTCCTATACTACGCTCATTCTTTACGGCTCTCTGTGTTGCCATATCTGCTTATATATCATCTCGATATCTATTAAAAATATCTTCCAAATGGCAGTTCAGTTCTCGCCATTGGGCAATCACAACTGTGTCTGTCATTGTTGCTATTGCTGTATATGTGGTCGCGGCTCGGGGCTCTGTCGGGTCACTTCCATTAAAGCGTTACCATGCTAACGTTTCTCAATATAAGGTTTTAAATATTGTTACGCCAAATGCTTTCATGGCGTTGGACTGGGCAAAGAGTGATTATAAAAAGCAGTCGAAGTTTAAGCCTATCTCTGATGAAGCGGTTGAAGCTCAGATGGTGAAAGTACTTGGTCAACCAACCCCAGTTTACCAAACACCTAAGAATGATTACTTAGCTGATAACCCTCCTCATGTTGTGATGGCTTTAATGGAAGGCATGGGCAATAACATCTTGATTGAAGATGATAAAGAGACCAATGACCTCTTAGGTTCTTTAAGAGAAGGGTTTGAGAGTGACTTTGTTTTTAAACGTTTTATGGCTGGCACTTCCGCTACGATAGATAGCATTGTAATGATGTTATTTCATAGTGATATTCCAACCATTAGTCATTCTAGTGCGCAGAAAAAAGTCTTACCAAGCTCTGCGGTATTGCCTTATAAAGACGCTGGGTACGACGTCGTATTTATTTATGGCGGAAACAGTATGTGGCGGAATCTATCGAACTACTTGCCTCGTCAAGGCTTTGATAAGGTTTACGATGAAAACAGTATTAAAAAAGCTTTTCCTGATGCTGAAGAGGATGCCGATACTTGGGGTGTGCCTGATGAATATACGTTCAAATTTGCACGTAAGTTGCTGGATGAATCGAATAAACCGCTGATGGTCTACATTATGACAGTGACCAACCACTCTCCATTCAGAGCGCCGGATTATTACCAAGCGCAACCAGTCAAAGTAAGTGAAAGACTGAATACTTTATTGGGTCCTATGCAAGATCAAGGTGAAGATTTACTCAAAGCGTACCAATACTCAAGCGACTCTTTGGGGGCTTTTGTTAAGGGGATCAAAGCGTCTGTTCTTGGAGATAAAACGGTTATTGCGGCATCAGGCGATCACCGTATGCGTTATCTAACAACCGACAGTAAAGATGAGTTTGGTTTAACTTTTGGTGTTCCACTTTATATGTATGTACCAGATAGCATTTTAAAAAATACTGAATACTCATTTGATCGTACAAGAATTGGTTCACACCGTGATATTTTCCCAACGTTGTACAGTTTTAGTTTATCGGATCAGAGTTATATCTCATTGGGTGGAGAAAATTTATTGTCTGCGGAAGGTATTAGTAATATTGGGTACAATAATTCAAGGACGATAAAAGAGTCTGGTGCGTACAGTAATGCAAACCCTGAACAGTTGTATTCATGGGATGAGCATAGCGAGCTGTTGTCTAATCCTCAATCTGAATTAAATGAAGAACCAGAATGGGGAAGTGAATATAGAAAGCTTCAAAACTATTACTTACGTTCGCAAATTATTAAGCAGTAATTTTTGAGATTGGTTATTTAACTGGTGTAGGTTATGAGAGTTTCAGAGGGAAATGAAACTCTCATATGAAGCCGTTAAACGCTTTTTTTACCGTGTAATGCGTCGGCAATAATTTCAGGAACAAAAGGAGTAACGTCTCCACCGTGTATAGCCACTTCTCTAACAATCGTTGAAGAAATAAATGCGTACTCTTCAGCTGGGGTTAAAAATACGCTTTCGAGAGAGGGCATTAAGCGTTTATACATATTGGTTAGACCAAACTCATATTCGAAATCAACAGTAGTTCGCAGCCCACGAATCAGTATATTTGCATTAACCTGCTTAGCGAAATCAACCATGAGACCACTAAAGCCTTGTGCTGATACATTGTCTAAATGCTGAGTCACTTCTTTGCAAAAGTTCACACGCTCTTCAAGTGTAAACATGGTTTGTTTGCTTGGACTAGCAGCAACAGCAATAATCACTTCATCGAACATTTTTGAAGCACGTTCAATTAAATCTAAATGCCCGTTAGTTAATGGATCAAAAGTGCCAGGGTAGACGACGCGAGAAATGATTTTATTAGACACAGTGTTTTCTCAAAAAGTTAGTTTCCACCATGCTATCAAAAGCACTCTTATTTAACTATTTAAGTAGGTATGATAGTGAGAGAAAAGTAGACAGCGAATACTGAAATGAAAAAAATATTAGTGATCAGAAACGATAAAATTGGCGATTTCATGTTGGCTTGGCCAAGCTTTGCCATGCTCAAGCAATCCATGCCTGATTGTCATATTACGGCTTTAGTTCCCAATTACACAGTGCAGCTTGCGAAGCTATGTCCTTGGATTGACGAGGTGATTGTTGATTGCACAGCGAAAGAGGATAAATCGAAACAAAAGCAGTTGATTGCCGATATTAAAGCCGGTCAATTTGATGCGTCTATTAACCTATTCTCAACGACGTATAACGCTCTACTAGTTTGGAAAGCAGGAATTAAATATCGCCTTGCTCCTGCGACTAAGATTGCTCAAATTTTTTATAACCACAGAATTAAGCAAAAGCGATCTCAATCTGTTAAACCAGAATATCAATACAATTTAGATTTGATACGTGCATTCTTGAAAGATCACAATTGCACCGTTGTTGAACCTGATGCGCCATATTTAACATTCGATCAGAAAGACTTACTTGAGCAAAAGCAGAAGTTAGTCGCTAATCTTGGTCTCTCTCATGAAAAATCATGGGTCTTTGTACATGCCGGCACCGGTGGTTCCGCTAATAATTTATCTTTAGATCAATACTCTGACCTTCTAGTTGGTATGAATACAGGCTATGAGTTGGTTGTGACGGCAGGACCGGGTGAAGAAGAAAAAGCGGTTCAATTGTTGGAGCTGGTTGAAAAGAAAGGTGGCTCTGGAGTAGTTTATGCAAAAAACGATGGGCTAGTCGATTTTACTCGTTCAATTGCTTGCGCTGATCTGTTTATGGCTGGGTCGACAGGTCCTTTACATATTGCTGCTACTCTTGATGTACCAACGGTTGGCTTCTTCCCGAGCAAGCGTTCTTCAACACCACTTCGTTGGTTGCCACTGAATTCAGAAGGTCGCCATTTAGCGTTTTGTCCACCGAAAGGCGGCGGTGCTGAACAGGAAGCGGATATGAGCCGTATCAAGGTAGATACGACTCTAGAGACACTTAATCCTTGGGCTTCTCAGTACTTGTCCTGATCCAAAGATCAGCGTATTTCACAAGTGTGGAATGCGCTGATAATACAGATAACAAGAACCCTTGCTTACCGTCTAAAAAGCCCGCTTTAATAATATACATTTTCACAAAGCAGGCGATTGCATGCACCATGCCTTCTAAAATACTGCTTTTCTTGCCACGTTTTTCTCTTTGCTCAGCCCAAGCTTTAGCATACCCCGCAGACTTAACCAAATAATGGTGCAAGTCGTTATAGGTATAGTGAATGGCATCACCCGATAGCTCTTTCACTTGCATGTCTGAAGTGGTTTCAACTTTCTCATGGACTAGCGAGTTGTCATATTGAGTGAGCTTCGTTGGGTAGAGGCGAACAACGCGATCTGGGTACCAACCACAGTGGCGAATATAACGACCAAACACCCAGCTTAATCGACAAATGTTATAGAGGGTATTTGGTTCATTCTTAGCAACGGCGGCTTGGATACTGCTTTGTAGTTCAGGCGTGATACGTTCATCGGCATCAAGCCAAAGAACAAAATCTGACTCAACATATTGTTGTGCGATTCGTCTTTGTGGACCAAACCCAGGCCAATCAATATTGGTATGAAACTTTTCAGTATATTGACGAGCAACAGCTTCGGTTTCATCTGTGCTGCCAGAATCAAGAACTACAATTTCATCTACCCAATCAGCCACGGTTTTTAAACATGCATCAAGGTTTTGAGCCTCATTTTTAACAATGAGTGCGACAGCGAGAGTGGGCTTTGAATTAGTTTGCATTAAGCTGTTTACCTTGTGTAATGGTATTAAATGATTGGACTACGGCATCAAATGAAATATCTGCCATAACATGTTCACCTTTGACTCGAGTGCTCCATGATAACTGTGAAACAGGCTTTCCATGCTGCTCTTCTGCATGTTGCTCATATACGCTCACAACATGCTGCAAGTCATTATAAGGGCCAGTACGTTTGGGGTTGCTATGAGCATATAATCCAATAACTGGCGTACCTTGTGTGGTTGCTAAATGTGCAGGACCAGAGTCAGGAGCAAGAACAACGTCTGCTCGATGCAAAATCGCTGTTAGTTGTTTTAAATTAGTTTGGCCAACGAGGCTGATTGCGGTATGAGTCATTTGCTTTTGAATCTCTTCCGCTAATACTTTCTCTCGTTCTGCTGGCGACCCGCAAATGATCACTTGGTAGCCATGTTCAATGACATAATCTGCAAATTGGGCATAGCGTTCAGTTATCCAGTTCCGCTCATCTTTGCTGGCGGCAGGGCTGACTACTAATGTGGGTTTGTTGGCAATGGTTTGTTCTGCAAAGGCATAATCATTTTGCGAAATAGGCATTGACCACGTAGGGGGTGACTTTGGTACGCCTAAATACTCAATAAAAGCATAAAAACTATCAAGTACATGCTGAGATTGTGTGTCGGTTATTTTTTTATTGGTAAATAACCATTGTGCTTCTTTGGCTCGTTTAAAATTAAAACCAACTTTATATTGAGCTTTAATACCTAGCGTAAGAAGGCTTGCCCTTAAGGCTAACTGCATGTGGATTAAAGCATCAAAGTTTTGACCTTTAAGTTGCGCCCAAACTGATTTCATTCCCTGAAAACCAGATTTTTTATCGAAGACGATTAATTCAACATTTTCTAAGCCATCTAAGAGCTGAGCTTCTACTTTTCCTATGATCCATGTAATTTTAGTTTCTGGCCAATGGCGCTGTACGGCTTGTATTGCCGAAACTGCATGACAGACATCACCAATTGCAGATAAGCGCAAAAAGCAGAGAGATTTAGGCGCTTTAGAAAAGAGAGGCATAGTTGAAGCTCTTAAAATTAATTCGCTAAGATTATGCAGACAGTCTCGATAAATGTAAAATGGCACTCATTATGTTCTGAGCCCCCAACTTAAGATTATCGACTATGTCATCAGGAAAACCAGGTAACACCGGAATAAAACGAGTTATTAAAGCAACAGGTTACTCTATTCAAGGTTTGAAGGCTGCATTTAAGCATGAAGCCGCTATTCGCCAAGAGTTGTGTTTACTTGTTATTGCGATTGGTTTGCTGTGTTGGCTTGATGTCACCGTAGTTGAACGAATCATTATGCTTGGTGTTGTGGTCTTAGTATTGATTGTTGAATTGATCAATTCGGCGATTGAAGCGGTAGTTGATCGGGTAGGGGTTGAGCATCATGAATTAAGTGGGCGCGCAAAAGATATAGGTTCAGCTGCGGTATTGGTTGCTCTCAGCTTTGCGGGCTTTTCGTGGGCGTATATCTTACTAAGCTATTATTGGTAATGACTAAGTAATGAAGCAAATAATCACAAAAGACCAAGCGATTTGGTTTGATGAAGCGTTAGTCAAAGAGCCAATAGAGCGCGTGTTTGATGCCGAATACTGGCATCAAGAAGGTAAAGTTATTGGCAGTGCACAAGGTCGGGGAACGACTTGGTTCATACAAACTGAAGTAATCGCAGCCGCTTTAAGACATTACCGTCGTGGTGGGCTATTTGGCAAAATCGTAAAAGATAATTACTGGTTCATTGGATGGGAGAGCACTCGCAGCTACCAAGAGTTTATGTTGCTTAAACGCTTGGATGAAGCCGGCGTTAATGTGCCAAAACCCCTTGCTGCTCGTGCGTTTAAAGCGGGTGTGTTTTACCGTGCAGACTTGCTCAGTGAAAAAATAGCTAATGCTCAAGACCTTGTTGTGGTACTGGAAAAAAACAGCCTTTCATCTGATATTTATCGAACTATCGGGGCGCAAATTGCTCAAATGCATGCAGCTCAAGTCAATCACACGGATCTGAATATCCATAACATTCTATTAGATTCAGCGTGCAAGGTTTGGATTATCGATTTTGATAAATGCAGCCAGCAAGCAGGGCATGAATGGAAACCGAAAAATTTATCTCGATTAAAGCGTTCATTTATTAAAGAAGTTGGAAAGCGACAAATTCACTGGCAAGAGTCAGAGTTTGCTCACCTCTTGGCTGGTTACGATGATTTTTTAGCAGCGCAGTCTGCATCAAAAGAAAGTTAGATTTAGGAAATTAATATGTCTTTGAAACAAAGGTTGCATGTACATGGCTGGTTTATCCTAGTTAATGCGTTACTTGCGATCGGTATTGCTAGTCGTTACTTTGCATTTTTGCCGGAATTCCCATCAGAACCTCTAGGTATTATTTTTATTCTTGTTGGTACTTTTGGTCAAATGACCTTAATTGCCGCATTAGTGGGTTTAATCTCTTTACCTAGCATATTCTTGCCTAAAAACCTTCGAAATAGTATCCAGTGTTTAATTGCTTCAATAGGGATTGCCACATTATTTATAGATACTATCGTTTTTGCGCAGTATCGCTTTCATATTAATGCCGTTGTTCTCGACTTAGTTATGTCGGGGCAAATTGTTAGCTTCCCTCTTGTGACTTGGGTAATGGTACTTGGTGGTGTTGCGGCGTTAATTGCTGGGCAATGGTTGCTTATCCGTTGGCTAGAAAACGACGCTCCAATTCGTAAGCTAAAGTTAGGTCGTAAATTCGCATTTGTAACCTTCTTAACTTTACTGGCAACTAATGGTATCCATATTTGGGCTGCGGCTCATGCATACCAGCCTGTGACAATGGTGAAGCGTTACTTACCTTTGTTTTACCCGGCGACATCAAACAGCATGATGAAAAAACACGGCTGGATTGATGAAGAAGCGATTGCTCGACAAAAATCATTAACAATGAATCGTAAGAGTGATTTGAATTATCCTTTAGCACCGTTACAAAAAGAAGCAGTACAGAAACCTTTGAACATTATGTTCTTAGTGGTTGATTCATGGCGCTACGATACGTTCAATGCAGACAACACACCGAAGATGTGGGAATACGCTCAATCTGGTGTTGTATTGAATAATCATGTGGCGACAGGTAACTCAACACGTACTGGTATTTTTGGGCTGTTTTATGGTCTGCCTGGTACATACTGGCATGGGTTCTTAGCGAACCAACAAAGCCCTGTGTTTATTGATCGCCTTCAAGAGTTAGATTACGACCTTGGTATCTTTACTGCTGCTCAGTTGAAGAAGCCTGAATTTAATCAAACCGTCTTTACGAATGTTGAAAACCTACGTAATGGATCTAAGGGTAACCGCCCATCGGCTCTTGATGCGGATTTAACGAAAGATTGGCTTGAGTGGTATGACTCCCGTGATCAGTCAAAACCTGCATTCTCATTCCTGTTTTATGATGCTCCACATGGCTATGACTTCCCTAAAGGTTTTGAGCCTAGATATGAGCCGATGCTGCAAGTTGTTAATTACTTGAAGTTGAATAATGAAACGGATCCAACCCCATTCTTTAATCGTTATAAAACCAGTGTTCGCTATGTTGATAGTGTCGCTACTCAGGTTTTAGATACATTGAAAGAAAGCGGTGATCTAGATAATACCGTGGTGATCATTACTGGTGACCATGGCCAAGAGATGAATGACAATAAGCTTAACTTCTGGGGACACAACAGTAACTTTACAGATGCTCAAGTTAAGGTGCCATTTGCTATTTTTGGACCTGGCATTTCACCAGATAGCATCAGTTGGGATGTTAATAGCCTCACATCTCATGAAGATGTGATTCCAACTCTGATGAAAAACTACTTAGGCGTGACGAGTGATATTAAAGATTACTCTGTTGGTGAAGATTTACTGGGTGAACCTGTAGATAGAAACTGGGTTATCTCTTCTAGTTATAGTGGCTATGCGGTAATCACTGATGACAATATCCTAGAAGTTGGCGCTGGTGGGCAGTATCAGTTTATGGATAAAACTAACCGTCAAGTAAAAGACCAACAGCCGAACTTTGTTCACCTGCAAGAAGCACTAGAGCAAATTAGTCGTTTTAATAAGTAAAATAAAAATGGCTTCTTAATCGAAGCCATTTTATTTATAACATGCATATTTTTATAAATCTGCAATAGGAAGACCAATTTCTTTATGTAAATAGTTAATGGTCTTTCCTAATTCTTCCATGCCATATTCAGATACTGGAACCTGTATATCATAAACAGGTAATTCTTTATATATCTTACTAATTGTGAAAGATGCTGCAGATGTTATTCCATATATAGCCGATAATTTTATTTTCTGTTCTGAAATTTCAAATTCAAGAGGGCTTTTTGAGTTGTGGAAATCTATATTATCTAACTCTTTTATAGCATCAGATACTTCTTGTGTTTCACTTCTATGGGGGAAGTAAATGATTCCTTGAGGGTGTTTATTTAAAATTGAATTTAAGATTTCTAAATAACTTGTTAAGTTTATACCTCTAGCATTAACAAGCCCTTGCCCAATAAACCCGACCTTTCCATCTTTATCATAACTATCACTGGTCTTTAATTTAATTTGAAGTTGATTAAAGGTGTTTTTTTGAACTTTAATTGTACTTTCTTTCAAGTTAAACATTGTAAATGCCGAAAGGTTATCTTTGTATGATATCTCCCTCGGTTTTTTTATGTTTAATAATGAAAGCATTCTATCTAATGAGGGTTTGTTTCTATGAGTTTTATTACTCTTAACTGATAAGTAATTATAAGTTTGAATGGTATTAGTACCATCATCTATAATTATTTCATTTTCTGTTTTTATGTTTGCAAGAATAACATTACTACGCCATGCAAAATAATCAGCTAGGAAGAAATTCTCAAAAGAAAGTGAAGGGTTTATTTTTTTTAATCGCCATATTACTTTTGATGTGTTCCATATTTTATTTTTCCTACCTAGTTTTATTATATGATCCCATTGGTTGTCGACTAATAGGTTTTTAATTTGTTTTTTACCAGGTTCAGTTTTTTCATCTCTAATTATGAGTATATTGTTTTTAGTTTTGTATGCTGATTTAGCTTCTATTGCACATATTAACTGTAATGGTGATGTGGTTAGGAAAATATTCATAGTGATAGTTTAGACGTCATTCTATTGAAATGGCAGATATCTATGTATTTTAAGCGAATAATATGAAAGGTCTAGGTGCTTTATTGAGAGATGAGAGCCTTTAACAAACCCAACGAATCTTTGTTCATAAAATTGGACTAGAACTGCAATCAACGAAATCTTTATAGTACAATAGAAGTATCAAATTCAGTCAGAGTAGACAGTTATGAACACCATTTTACCTCTTATTGGGCGTACCCAAGCTCTTTTTAGTGGCGACATCCAGAACCACGAACAAGAGCTATCGAATATTGTTTCTGAATCACGCTTTCTTGTACTCGGTGGTGCAGGCTCAATCGGTCAAGCGGTAACAAAAGAAATTTTCAAACGCAACCCTAAAAAGCTTCATGTGGTTGATATTAGTGAAAATAATATGGTGGAATTAGTCAGAGATATCCGTAGTTCTTTTGGTTACATTAATGGTGACTTTCAGACGTTTGCTCTAGATATTGGTTCTGTTGAGTACGATGCATTTATCAAAGCAGATGGTCAGTATGATTATGTACTTAACCTTTCGGCACTAAAACATGTTCGCAGTGAAAAAGATCCATTCACACTTATGAGAATGATTGATGTGAATATCTTTAATACGGATAAAACCATTCAACAATCTATCGATGCTGGTGTGAAAAAGTATTTCTGTGTATCAACAGATAAAGCGGCAAACCCAGTCAATATGATGGGAGCTTCCAAACGTATTATGGAAATGTTCTTAATGCGAAAAAGTGAGGAAATTGCAATTTCAACCGCACGATTTGCGAATGTTGCATTCTCAGATGGTTCTTTACTGCATGGTTTTAATCAGCGCATCCAGAAAAAACAGCCAATTGTCGCACCGAACGACATCAAACGTTATTTTGTAACACCACAAGAGTCGGGCGAGCTATGCCTGATGTCATGTATCTTTGGTGAAAACCGAGATATATTCTTCCCTAAATTAAGTGAAGCTCTTCATCTGATTTCGTTTGCTGATATTGCTGTTAAATATTTAGAACAACTTGGTTATGAACCAAGTTTAACTGATAGCGAAGATGAAGCTCGAGAACTTGCTCAGACTCTCCCTGCTCAGGGCAAATGGCCATGTTTGTTTACATCTAGTGACACCACAGGTGAAAAGGATTTTGAAGAGTTCTTTACTGATAAAGAAACGCTGAATATGGAGCGTTTTGAAAATCTAGGTATCATCAAAAATGACCCTCTTTACCAGCAAGAACTGCTAACTTTATTTGAAAATACGATCGGTGAAATGAAATCAAACCGTGAGTGGACCAAAGAGCAAGTTGTTGAACTCTTTTTTACTATGATCCCAGACTTTGGTCACAAAGAAACGGGTAAATACCTAGATAGCAAAATGTAGGAGAGGTTATATGAAGCCTGCGTCTCTAGTTGAATTTGTCCGTGACATATATCAAACCGATGATTTTATTCCGCTGCATGCCCCTACATTTAATGGTAGCGAGCAAAAATACGTACAAGAAACCATTGAAAGTACTTTTGTTTCGAGCGTAGGGAAGTTTGTCGATCAGTTTGAACAAAATATTGAAGCGTACACGGGTACTCAAAAAGCAGTAGCAACCGTTAATGGCACTGCCGCACTTCACGCTGCACTTTACATGGCCGGTGTTCAAAGAGGGGATTTTGTCATTACTCAAGCCCTGACATTTGTGGCAACTTGCAATGCTCTTCATCACATGGGTGCTGAGCCGATTTTTGTTGATGTGTCTCCTATGAGCCTAGGTCTATGTCCTAAAGCGATGGATGAGTTCTTAACTGAGCACTGCCAAGTTGTAGAGTCAGGGTGTATTCATAAGAAAACGCAACGACCTGTGAGAGCTGTTGTGCCTATGCATACTTTTGGTCACCCCGTTGAACTTGATGAACTGCTGGCAGTTTGTCAAAAATGGAATATTGCATTAGTTGAAGATGCAGCCGAGAGTTTAGGCTCATTTTATAAAGGCAAACATACGGGTACTTTTGGTGATTTTGGTGCTGTGAGTTTTAACGGAAATAAAATTATTACAACTGGCGGTGGTGGTATGGTTTTATGTCGAACCCAAGAATTAGGGGCGAGAACTAAACATATTACTACGACAGCGAAAGTACCTCATCCGTATGAGTTTTATCATGACGAAGCTGGCTTTAATTATCGAATGCCGAATTTAAATGCCGCGCTCGGGTGTGCTCAAATGGAAGTCCTAGATCAATACTTAGCACAAAAGAGAGTGTTGGCGAATCGATACCATTCATTCTTTGAAAATAGTGATTTCCAATTTGTGGTTGAACCTGAATATGCCCAATCAAACTACTGGCTTAATGCATTGATTTGCCCATCAGCAGAGGCTCGTGACGAGCTACTTAAGCAGACGAATGACTCTGGAGTCATGACTCGACCAATTTGGCAGTTAATGCATCGTTTGCCAATGTTTAAAGATGTGCCGCGTGGTGATTTGACTCAATCTGAGCATATAGAAGCGCATTTGATTAATTTGCCAAGTAGCCCTGTACTGCTGGAGAAATGATGAGTACCCCAATAGTTAGCGACATTGAGTCTGATATTTACTACCAGAAAGAGTATTCAAATCTCTACCTAACGAGTGGTGATGGTGAGATTTTTGAATACACCTACGCAGAAGGTGATCTCTTTGTTAAGTTTCGAGCAATTAAACGCTTAATTGAAAATGTTGCTGGTGTGCAAGTTGAAGAAGAACTGTATGACCTTGAAACACCATATGGTTATGGTGGTCCGGTTTCTAACTCTAGCGATGAAGCATTCTTGCAAAAAGCTTTTGCTAGCTATAAACAGCATTGTAAAAATCAAAATATTGTCTGTGAGTTTATTCGCTTTCATCCATTTAATGCTATGGCGAGCCGAGGTGAATTATTCGATATGCACTTTGCTGAACGCCAAGTCGTTATTGTTGATTTGCAAAATTCAGATGAAGAAAGGCGTAAGCAATACTCAAAAACCACGCGTAATATTGTAAAAAGAACGATTAAACGCTTATCTGTCGATATTGACGTGAACACGGCTGATGATTTCATGTCGGTTTATTATCAAACGATGGAAAAAAATGCGGCGGATGATTTTTTCTTTTTCAAAAAAAATTACTTCACCGATCTTATGAAGCTCGATGGTGTTTCTCTAATTGGAACTCGATTAGAAGATGAATTAGCTGCCATCGGTTATTTTATGTGCGGAAAAGAAATTGCACATTATCATTTGTCTGCAAATAACCCCAACCTATCTAAAGAGAACGGCAACTACCTACTCCTAGATTCTGCTTTTGACTTAGCTAAGTCTAAGGGTTGTAAGTACATGATGCTTGGTGGGGGGAGAACATCATCTCCTGATGACAATTTATTCAAATTTAAATCAAAATTTTCGTCAACACATATGCCATTTTATATCTCTGGGTTAGATTTTATGCCAGAGAGGCGTGCTCACTTAAACTCTCTGTGGGTTAGCCAAAATAAAGATAAGCCATCACCTAAATTATTTCAGTTATATCGAGCTTAAGGGGAATTTATGAGCAACCATACTTTTATTATTGCTGAGGCTGGAGTTAACCATAATGGTGATATTTCTTTAGCTAAAGAATTGATTGATGCAGCAGCAGAGTCTGGTGTTGATGCGGTAAAATTCCAGACTTGGAAGACAGAGTTATTAGTAACTGAAGATGCTCAGATGGCTGAGTACCAGATTGATAATACAAAAAAAGTAGAGTCTCAGTTCCAAATGTTGAAAAGATTGGAATTGAGCTATGACGACTTTTCTGAATTGAAAGAATATTGTGAGTTAAAAGATATTCTGTTCATGTCGACTCCTGATGAAGAGCAGAGTGCTACGTTTTTGGATGACCTTCAAGATATCTTTAAGATCGGCTCTGGTGAGTTGACCAATACCCCTTTCCTCAGACACATTGCAAGTTTCGGGAAGCCAGTGATTTTATCTACTGGTATGGGATATTTATCTGAAGTTGAACATGCGGTATTCACTTTGCAGGAATCGGGGCTTTCTACTGATGCCATAACGGTTTTACACGCGACCACTGATTACCCTACAGCTCCAGAAGATGTAAACCTTAATGCAATGCTTACTATTGGTCGCTCATTTCCGGGTGTTACGGTGGGTTATTCGGATCATACATTAGGTATTGAAATCCCTGTGGCTGCAGTTGCAATGGGAGCGAAAGTGATAGAAAAACACTTTACGTTAGATAACACAATGGAAGGTCCGGATCATAAAGCTAGTTTAGAACCTGATGAATTGAACGCGATGGTTAAAGCGATTCGTAATATTGAAGTCGCTTTAGGCTCTGGTTGGAAAGTTCCAACACCAACAGAGCAGCAGAATAGAAACATTGTTCGTAAGAGTCTCGTAGCGGCTGGTGATATTGCTTGTGGAACGATTATCACGAGCGAGCACTTGGTAATTAAACGACCTGGTGATGGTATTTCGCCAACTCGCTGGGATGAAGTAGTTGGCTCTGTTGCTAAAAAAGACTACAAAGATGGAGAGTTAATCTAGTGCGTAAAGTTTGTGTTGTAACAGCAACAAGAGCTGAATATGGTCTGCTTAAATGTCTGATGGATGACATAAGAGTGGATGATGAACTACAGCTACAGGTTATCTCTACTGGAACACACTTATCTCCAGAGTTTGGTTTAACTAATCAACAAATCGAAGCCGATGGCTTCGCTGTCAGCAAGAAAATTGAAATCCTTCTGTCATCAGATACACCGATTGGTGTAAGCAAAAGTATGGGGCTTGCTCAAATTAGCTTTGCTGAGGCTTTCGATGAGCTAAAGCCTGACATAGTGCTTGTTTTAGGCGATCGATACGAATTAATCCCTATCGTGACGGCTGCAAATATTGCCCGAATCCCTGTTGCTCACCTTAGCGGTGGGGAGCTGACAGAGGGAGCTATTGATGAATTGATTCGTCATGCTCTGACAAAACTATCTCACCTTCATTTTACCGCTATGGATGAGTATTCCCGAAGAGTTATTCAAATGGGAGAGCAACCGGATAGAGTATTTAATGTTGGTGAAGTCGGGTTAGATAATTTACAAAGAATGACTTTACTCTCTCGTGAAGATTTTGAAGTAGCGATTGATTGTAAGCTTAAAACTAATAACTTGCTTATTACTTACCATCCAGAAACCACTCAAGAGATATCTGAAATTGAGAGCGATTTTATTCAGATTCTTCAAGCATTAGATGAAACTGAAGATACATTGCTTATTTTCACGAAAGCAAACGCTGATGTTGGTGGGCGTCTGATTAATAGAATGATTGATGATTACGTCGCTGAAAACAGTCATAAGGCAATTGCGTTTACATCTTTAGGTCAGCTTAGATATTTGTCCGCTCTACAGTATGTAGATGTCGTTGTTGGTAATTCTTCTAGCGGTATTGTCGAAGCTCCTTCTTTTAAAGTCGCTACTATTAATATTGGCGACCGACAAAAAGGTCGTGTTAGAGCGTCGAGCACGCTGGATGTTGATGTTTGTAAGAAAGGCATTCAGAAGGCGCTACGGTCTGTCTATACTGATGAATTTCAATCAAAGCTAAAAGACACTACAAACCCATATGGGCAAGGTGATAGTTCTCAAAAAGTCGTACAAGTTTTGAAGAATATCGAGTTGAAGAGCTTAAAATCAAAATTATTTTATGATGTCGAATACTAACTATGTATCTATGGGGGGAGAGCAAGAACTCTCTTCTCATGACTTGTTTTATGGGGTAACAAATAGTGGGCGCTCTTCATTGCGCTGGATTCTTGAATCTATGGATTTAAGAGGAAAGCGGGTGCTCGTGCCTGACTTTTTATGTCAGATCGTTCTTGATGTACTCAATGAATATGACATAGAACCGATATTCTACAATGTAGGCTCTGATTTCTCTTACGAAATAAATAACTCGGAAGCCCTTTGCGATGCTCTGTATGTTATTCGTTACTTTGGTGAAGATCCGGAGATTCTGAAAGCACCTTTAACGATGCCGACTATTATTGATGATGTTTTTGGCACTGAAGCGCCAACGTTAAGCGGAACTCAACCGTGGTGCTATTTTAACAGTTTAAGAAAAATTTCAGCGGTAGCGGATTATAGCCAAGTGGTATCTACTTTACCTTTAAGTGATGTTGATAAGGTTGAATTAACCAACTTCACTGAAGCTAAGTATGCTGCAAAAAATGCTAAATATAATTACATCAATAATGGTTTGGGTGAAGAAGGTGACTATTTAGACCTATTTGCAGACGGTGAATCTGTATTAAATGGTGCTGAATTAATTTATCAGCCAAGTGACATTGGCTTATATCACGCCTCAAATTTCTATCGAACAATTGAAGCTGAAACCCAAGTTCGTCGTCATAATTTGTCCTTAGCAAAACAATTATTGAAGCCATCTCAATATGTTGATATCTCACCTAAATTTCCAAGTTTTCTACCTTTGATTTTGGGAAATAGAGACAAAGTTAGGCGAGCCTTAATGAGTGAAGGTATTTTCCTTGCGGTGCATTGGCCTGAGACTGATCAAGTTCAAAATCCATTGTCTCGAAACATACTTTCTATTCCTCTCGACTCCCGATATAACCAACGTGATATCGAGCGTGTCTGCCACCTAATACAGGAGTTAGTCGATGAATAACCAATTTGTTTTAGAGTTGGCAAGTGAACCTGATTTTGATGCTTATTTAAGTCTTAAATCAGAGCCTGCAAATATCTATTGGTCTGGTTTTGAAGAGGCTCCTAATGCAAGTAAGCTTTTTAGCCATTTTCAAATGGCAATTAACAGTACGACAAGAGATATTTATTTACTCAAAACCACTGACTTGGTTGTAGGTTACCTATATGTCGATCATTTACCGAAAGATAAAACGGTTGAACTGGCATACGGTGTGTCTGAATATCAGTCGGGTAAAGGTTTAGCTAAAGTTATGATTTCACTTGGCTTAGAGAGAGTTGCTGCTGAGTTTTCTACGCAAGTCGCTTGGATTGCGGAATCTAATATTCCTTCAATTAAGACAATTCAAGCACTTGGCTTTGAAAGTACCTCTGATATTGAATATAGAGCTCTCGCACAATTCACCGATAAAGTGAAGTTTGTAAAATTTTCCCGAAATAACAAATAGCAAATAATAAAGGGTCAGTCTATGAGCCATAACTGGAAAAAAATCCTAGTATCACCAAGTGAAACTGTTCGTAGTGTCTTGAAGATTATCGATCAGCAGGCGCTTAAACTCGCGATAGTAGTTGGTGAAGATGATCAGCTGCTTGGTACTGTAAGTGATGGTGATATTCGTAGAGCTATCTTGAGCGATGCATCTCTAGAAGATGATATCTCAACTGTAATGTATCGTCAGCCAACCACTGCTGATGTAGGTATGACGCGAGAAAGCCTTTTAGGACTAATGGAAAAAAAGGAGTTGCATGCAATTCCAATTTTGAACAATGGTCAAGTGGTTGGGTTAGAAACATTACATGGGTTACTGCAGAAAACACAATACGACAATCCAGTATTCCTCATGGCTGGCGGCTTTGGAACGCGATTAAAGCCGTTAACAGATAAATGCCCTAAACCTTTACTTAAAGTGGGTGAAAGACCGATCCTTGAAACCGTTATATTGAGTTTTATCCGCTCAGGTTTTACTAATTTCTATATTTCTACTCACTATCTACCCGAAATGATTCATGCGGCTATTGGTGATGGCTCTAAGTGGGGAGTTAATGTTCAATATATTCATGAAGATACCCCATTAGGTACTGGAGGTGCATTAGGCTTGTTACCTGATGATCTGCCTGATCTACCGGTTATTGTTATGAACGGCGACGTCTTGACTAAAATCAACTTTGAAGAACTGCTTTCGTTTCATACTAAGCAAAACTCAAAAGCGACGATGTGTGTTAGAGAGTTTGATTACCAAGTTCCTTTTGGTGTGGTTGAGGCTGAAGATAATAAAATCACAGGGCTTGTTGAGAAACCAACCTATCGTTTCCATGTGAACGCGGGTATTTATGTTATTGATAAGGAAATCGTTGCTGATGTTGCTAAGAATGAATATCTGGATATGCCAGCTCTTTTTGAGTCTTTAATTGATAATAATGCGCATGTATTTCCGTTCCATGAATATTGGCTAGATATTGGAAGAATGGATGATTTTAAACGTGCTCAGGTTGATATTCTTACATTGGGTTTATAAGCATGAAAATTTTAGCGATAGTTCCAGCTAGAGGTGGTAGTAAGAGGCTACCTCGTAAAAATATTAAAGTTTTAAATGGAAAACCGCTCATTCAGTGGTCGATTGAGTCTGCGCTAGGTAATAAAGACATCAGTAAAGTGATGGTAAGTACTGATTGCCAGGAAATTGCTGATATAGCATTACAAGCTGGTGCAGAAGTACCTTTTATACGACCAGATAGCTTAGCAACAGATACAAGTTCTAGCTCTGATGTTATTCGACATGCTCTTGATCACTATAAAGAAAAAGGGGAGGTTTTTGATTTTGTTTTATTGTTACAACCAACTTCTCCCATTCGTAACGCTATACATAATGAGAAAGCGATAAATCTTCTGAAAGATAAAAAAGCGGATGCAGTAGTATCGGTTTGTGAATGCGATCACTCCCCTTTATGGAGTAACACCTTGCCTTCGGATTTGGCAATGGATCATTTCATTAAAGACGAAATAAAGAACACAAGAAGCCAAGATTTACAGCCATATTATCGTTTGAATGGGGCTATTTATCTTGCGAAAGTGAGTCGTTTTTATGAAGAGGATTCTCTATTTTTATCTTCAAACATTTACGCTTATTTAATGGATAATGAAAGTTCTGTAGATATCGACCACGAGTTAGATTTCTTATTAGCAGAAACAGTTTTGAAGTATAAGGAAAAACATGCATAACATTTTAATTATTGGTGCGGGGCAACTAGGTAGTCGACATTTACAAGGTGCACTTCTTAGTCCAAATGAACTGAAAATTACAGTTATTGATCCGTCTTCAGAGTCATTGAATATTGCAAAGGAAAGAGCTGGGCAAGTCGAGTACGGCAATAAGAATTCTACAGTCAGCTATAGCAATGAATTACCTCTGAATGAAAACGTAGACGTGTGCATTATCGCTACAGCTGCTCAAGTGCGCGCTGCTGTGACAAAACAATTGCTTGATAAAAATCAAGTGGAGCATATTGTCTTTGAAAAGGTTCTATTTCAAAAAATTGCTGATTATTCTGAGATATCAGCTCTGCTTGCTGATACATCAACGACGGGGTGGGTAAATTGCCCTAGACGTTTATTCCCAACGTATACAGCTTTGAAACAGCAATTAGATACATCTAAGCCAATCAATATGGTCGTTGACGGTCATGCTTGGGGAATGGCTTGTAACAGTGTTCATTTCCTTGATGTCTTTGCTTTTCTAGCGGAAAACTCAACGTTAGAGCTTGTTGAATCAAAGTTAGATTCTGAACTTATTGAGAGTAAGCGTGTTGGCTTTTATGAAACGACGGGTCAATTGTCATTTACAGCGGGTAATCACACATTAACGATACAAAGTGGTCAAGAAGAGACACCTCAGTTGTCAGTATCTTTGGTTAACGGAGATACTCGCTTTGTAGTTAATGAAGTTGAAGGTGTTTGGACTAAATCTCAGGGTGAAAATACAGAGCAATTTACCCATAAGCCATTATTCCAGAGTCAGTTAACAGGTGGCACTGTTGATCAGCTACTTAGCTCTAATACATGTGGGCTAACACCTTTTGAACAGTCATGTAATTTGCATGTGCCTTTCATTAACGCATTACTTGTTCACATGTCAGCAGTTCTTGAGAAAGAATTAGATGCATGCCCTATTACCTAACTGAGGATAAAAAATGATTTGGTTAATTGGCTCAGGCCTCATGTCTGTAGATTATGCGAAAGTTCTAGAAGCGCAAAAGCATGACTATATCGTTATTGGCCGTGGTGAAGCTTCTGCTGAAGAGTTCACAAATAAAACGGGCAAAGAGGTAGTTCAGGGCGGGTTGAATTCGTTTTTAGATTCAAAGCCTGAATTAGCGGAGACGGCAATTGTTAGTGTAGGTGTTGCACAATTATTTGAAACGACGTTAAAACTTATTGAGAGCGGTGTAAAACAAATCTTGGTTGAGAAACCAGGAGGAATGACACTTGCGGAAATTACGACTCTACAAGAACGCAGTGAAGAGCTTGCTTGTAAGGTTTACATTGCTTATAACCGCCGTTTCTTTTCCTCTGTGCTTGCTGCAAGAGAAAAAATTGCAGAAGAAGGCGGCGTGACTTCTTTTAATTTTGAGTTAACTGAATGGGCTCATGTAATTGAGAAAATAGATAAGCCATTAGATGTTTTGAATAAATGGTTCTTAGCAAACTCTACCCATGTTGCCGATTTAGCGTTTTACCTTGGTGGTAAACCGAAAGAGCTTGCTAGCTTTACTCAAGGTAGCCTTGAATGGCACCCTTCATCTTCTGTATTTTCGGGTGCCGGAATCAGTGAAGGTGGTGCATTGTTTAATTACGCTGCTAACTGGGAATCGGCTGGTCGATGGTCAGTGGAAGTATTAACGAAAGAGAATCGTTATGTTTTCCGCCCTATGGAGGCGCTACAGGTACAAAAGAGGGGAACAATTCCTTGTATAAACGTTGAGGTTGATAACTCTTTAGATCAAGAGTTTAAGCCCGGCTTGTATAAGCAAGTTGAAGCCTTTTTATCTGGTGATGATGCACTGTTATGCAGTATTGAAGAACAACTTATACTATTTCCTAGCTACGAGAAAATGGCTGGTTATCTTTAATAAAAAAGCCCTGCTAAGCAGGGCTTTTTTACATTTGAACATTAGGAATGGCTATTTTTTCAAAAAGCTTATGGATCACTGTATAGCTTTCTTGCCTGGTTTCATTTATTCCTTTGCCTGATGGAATTATGTTGAACACTGGAACATCTGGGTAGAGGACAGAGATGCTGTATTGAGCATTAGAGTAAGTACCGTAAAGGGCTGATAATTTGATGTCTTTATCTAATAGCTCAACTTCTAATGGTAGTGTTGAGTTATGGTACTGAATGTTAGGCATCTTTTTAAGTGAATCGGCAACTTCTGGTAGTTCAGTACGATGCGGGAAGTAAAGTATCTTGTTATCGACATGCTGCATAAACTGAGTGACTTCTTCCAAGTACGTTTCTATGCACTTACCATTTTTTCCGCCAACGGCACCATGTCCTAAAAAGCCAGCGGGGGCATCTTTGTTGAAAACCTTGGTGTTCCCATATTTTTCTTTAAGAGCTAGAAAATGATTCTTTTTGCTAGGGTGTATAGGGTCTAGTAATTCAAATATTGAAAATATCTCAAAGTTTTTGAAATGCCCCATTTTACCAATGGGAGTTAAACCTTGTAGACGGATTAGTAAGTCTTGTAGGAACCTTGGTCTATAGAATACTTTCTCATCTCTTATATACTGCTCATATTCAAAAACTGTCGTTGTTCCATCATCAAAATATACTTCTCGTGAAAAGGTCATATTTCTACGAATTAGCTTTGTTCTCCATGCGTTGTATTCAGCATAGAAAAAACTATCAAAGTTCGAACTGCCATTGTTGATCTTGATAGCTTGTTTAATGGCTTTAGGAACATTTAAAGTACGTTGGTGTCTTTCTACCCAAATAACATGATCCCAATCTTCAGAGCAAAAAATTTTATTTAGTTGGCTAATGCCGGGTTCTCTATTTTGCTTTACAAGAAAAAGGATGTTGTTTTTGGTGTTGTAAGCAGCTCTAGCTTCATTTGCACAAATGTACTGGAATGGTGATGTTGCAACAAAAATATTCATAAATATGGAACCCCTAAAGATAGCTAAGTACTTTACTTAAGCTTCCTTGGTTTTTATTTAAATAATGAAGTGCTCGGGATGTTTGAGTTTTTCTGATTTGTGAATCAGTCAATAAAAGCAGAGTCGAACTTATCAAGGTACTTTCAGTCGTAATTATTATTGCCTGTTCTGATTCTAAATCGTGGACAATTTCCTTGAAGTTAAAATAACTAGGACCTGTAATGACAGGTACGCTTAAAATCGCAGGTTCAAGAACATTATGCCCTCCAACTTTATCGCCAACTAAGCTTCCTCCCATGAAACACACATCAGCAGCCCCAATGAGTTTCAGCATTTCTCCCATCGTATCACCAACATAAACTTGAGTGTCATTCGTGGTTGTTTCTTGGGATGTTCTTGTTACGCTTTGAAAACCGAGGCTTCCACATAAAGTGAAGGCTTCTTTAAAGCGTTCAGGGTGTCTGGGAACCAAAATAAGCAAAGCATCTGGAAGGGATGTTAAAATAGTCTTATGAGCCGATAAGATTTTTTCATCTTCACCTTTGTGTGTACTCGCTGCTATCCATACCGGGCGCTTTGAGCCTAAATCATTTCGTAAAGCCTTACCTTCTTCAATCACTGCTGGCGAGACTTTTATATCAAGCTTTATTGAACCGGTTATATCAAGCTTATCTTGTGGGATGCCGAGTCGCTTGAATCTGTCTGCATCGGCTTGAGATTGGCATAGTACTTTATTTAGATTTGGGTGGATTTGGTTGAATAAAGCCTGAACTTTTGCGTAATTACGGCAGGATTTTTCAGATAGACGAGCATTGACGACAATGATTGGAATGTTGGCTGTATGAACGGCTTGTAAAGTGTTAGGCCACAACTCTGTCTCAATGATTAACATTTTCTCAGGTTGTATAGCGCGGATAAAGCCTTTAACCGCAAAGCTAAAGTCGATCGGCATATAGCGATGCTCAACTAAACCTCCCAGCTTTTGAATTTCTTGAGCGCCAGTGCTCGTCGTTGTTGTTACAACAATAGTCTGTTCTGGGTTTTGCTCTTTCAAGGCTTTGATCAGCGGAATCGCAGCGATTGACTCTCCGACAGAAACGGCGTGAATCCACAGAGGCTTACTTTTAGCTGAGCTGAGCTGGGTAGTAATACCAAAGTGCTCTTTCCAGCGAGAACCAAACTTAGGTTTATTTGGTTTGCTTTTATATAACCCTAAAAGAAGAAAGGGCGCAGCTAGACATAGGATAAGAGTATATAAAGTGCGAATAAACATATGACCTAAGGCACCTCAATAACGGCAATCGATTCTAACTTTCGAATACTATCAATGACTGAGATAGGCGTAAGCTCTGTTAAGCATTTTAAATGTTTAAATTCACATTCACGCTTGAAGCAAGGACGGCAATCAATGTCAGTATGAACAATATCGACATTCTTAGCCAAAGGTGGTGTGTACTTCGGTGATGTTGAACCATATACCGCCACCACATTACAGCCAACAGCCGCTGCAACGTGCATCAAACCTGAGTCATTACTGATAACGGTTTGGCAGGCTCCAAGCAAATCCACTGCTTCAATTAAGCTGGTTTGCCCGGCAAGTACATGGATTTGTGAATGAAATTGCTCAGGTACTTTTTGTTTTATTCCATTGCAGGTATCAACGTCTTTTTGTGAACCAAACAGCCAGATATGGCGACCTTGCTTACACATGGTATGTGCAACTTCTGCATAATGATTTTCAGGCCACTTCTTAGCTGGACCAAACTCTGCACCTGGGCATAAACCAATGATGTCAGTTGAGTGAGTTAACTGAAATTTTTGTATGGTGTTCCGCTGTAATTCAGAATCTATAGATAGGTTCGGTTTTGGAAGCGTTTCTAAACCGCCTAATGATTCCGAGCCTACCATGATTTTCTTAGGGTGAGCTAAAGCGACATATCGCTCAACCATGTATTGGAAAGCTTTCTTATTGGGGCGTAAATCATTTAATAGACCATAGCGCATTTCGCCTTTCCAGCCGGTACGGTTTGGAATGTCAGCGAACCAAGGAATAAGAGCAGATTTAGCAGAGTTTGGGCAGATAAAAGCATGAGTGTAGTTTTCACGCTTTAGCTGTTTACCCAAAGCTCTGCGGCCTAAAAAGTTAAAATCGCCATGACCAAGTGGCATTTCAATCGCTTGGTTAACTTCAACCATGCGCTCTAAGATAGGCTTACACCATGCCGGTGCCATCACATCGATAATGCAGTCAGGATCTTGCTGCTTTAGGGTTGTGTATAGGGCTTGAGACATCACCATATCACCAACCCAAGATGGACCGATTACTAAAATCTTCTTCATCGTTTATAGCCTGCCATCCAGTTTTTTTCATTATTATACGGTGACGCAAAACTTTTTGGATCTTCTTGCGTATGAAGAAATTTTAGAACCCACATGTATTGTTCTGGTGTTTTGTTTAGCTCACTTTCAATGTACGCATTCATTCTTCGAGTGTCGATATGCTCATCAGCGGAAGGGTAGTCTTCCCATGCTGGGCTAATATTTATTATGTACTTCCCCGATTCAGCATCGAACCCTGAAAAGACTGGGATGATTTTTGCACGGCTGACTTTCGACAATTTGCCTAAGCCAGGCAGTGTTGCTTTTGGAATATTGAAGAAGTCGACAAAGATACTATGATCGCGCCCATGATCTTGATCGGGTAGGTAGTAACCTAAGTAACCATCACGTACTGATTTGATAAAAGGTTTAATGCCATTATCACGCTCGTAGACTCTACCGCCATATTGAACGCGTTGGCGATGCATTAGCCAGTCCATTACTGGGTTTTTTTGTCTTTTTGCCATAGCAGATACCGGCAGGTCATGTGAAGCGAGTACAACTGCTGGAATATCAATCCCCCAAGTATGGGGCACGAGTAAAATTGCCTTACTGCCACTATCTAGAGTTTCTTGTAAATGCTCCATACCGTTGATAGTTGTATTGTTTTGTAGCCATTTAGCACTGCGTAGAGTCAAGCTTGCAAAGCTAAGTAGGAAGGTTCCTGCCGTTACAAGCGTTTTCTCTAAGAGTGCTTTTATTTCTTGCTCTGATTTATCCGGAAAGCAAACTGAAAGGTTTACCCAAGCGTTATTGATGGTTCTGCTCGGTTTGTTAATCAGCATTCGAGCGAGCTTGGTCGCAATGAATAGTTTTGCTTTATGAGGAAATAGCGCGAGCGGGAGACCAACCAGAACAATTAGCCATGTTCCCCAAAATTTAGGGGCAAGAAAAGACCACTCAAACGTTGGGTTATAGGCGTTAGGGTCAAAATCATCGCGTTTATCTGTCATATTAACTCGATCTGGATTAGTGAATTTATCTGGTTGCTAAAGCAAGAAAGGGAAGGTTGGTATCGCTTAGAGCATATGGCTTGGAAGTACAAAAATAATATAGCCCCAAGTGACTCACTTAGGGCTGTACTTTTTAAGCTGGGTTTTGAATTTTCATGTATTCAGCAACACCCGCAGACACGGTTTTGAATTCAATATCACAACCTGCTGCACGTAATTTTGTTAGATCGGCTTGAGTAAACTCTTGGTAAGCACCTTTTAGGTGTTCAGGGAATGGAATTGTCTCAATTTCCCCTTTGCCGTGGTGCTTAATTACCGCTTTTGCGACTTCTTGGAATGATTCCGCATTACCTGTACCTAGGTTGAAAATGCCAGAAACGCCATTTTCTAAGAACCATAAATTTACGGCAGCTACGTCACCAACGTACACAAAATCACGTCTGAATGTTTCGCTACCTGCAAATAGTTTAGGGTTTTCGCCGGCATTCATTTGATTGTTCAAATGGAAGGCTACAGAAGCCATGCTACCTTTATGTTCTTCATGTGGTCCGTATACATTGAAGTAGCGGAATCCTGTAATTTGAGAAAGAGTTTCGTTGTGCGCTGCAGCATCGGCTTGGAAGCGGCGAACATAATTATCAAACTGTTGCTTAGAATAACCGTAAACGTTGAGTGCGCCTTCGTATTCTTTCTCTTCAATGAAGGTATCCGTTTCACCGTAAGTTGCAGCAGAAGAGGCATATAAGAATGGGATTTGTCTTTCAACACAGTAATGAAGTAACTCTTTTGAGTATTCATAGTTGTTGAGCATCATGTATTTCCCGTCCCACTCAGTCGTTGCTGAGCAAGCACCTTCGTGGAAAATAGCTTCAATATGACCGAAATCATCACCGGCCATTACCTGAGTAAGGAAATCATCGCGATCCATATAATCAGTGATATCTAGATCAACAAGGTTTTTGAATTTTTTACCATTCTTAAGGTTGTCCACTACAAGGATATCGTTATGGCCTGCCTCGTTGAGTGCCTTAACAATATTGCTGCCAATCATGCCAGCACCGCCAGTTACGATGATCATAATTCTCTTACTCTTTTTGAATACAAAACTATCGCGAGTATAGCAAGTAATGAATAAAACGGGCTAGTGGAATCATGCCTTAACATTAAGTTGCAGATATCGCGTATTTGCATTCCTTCTTCGTGAGGTATGTTCTCTCTTAATTAGTTTGACTGAGTAGAGGTAGCGACTGATCTGATCACTGCCTATTCTATTGCTCCAGCATTTCTGTCGCTCGATCTATCTGTGTAGTATCTATATACTGATTTCCAAACAGATAGGGATACTGATAGATAATGAAAACACGAGACAAGATTGTTTACGCGGCTTTGGAATTATTTAACGAGCATGGTGAGCGTAGTATTACGACGAATCATATTGCTGAACATATTGAAATTAGCCCTGGTAACTTGTACTACCACTTCCGCAATAAACAAGAAATTGTTCGTGATATTTTTGCTCTATATTCAGCGGAGCTACTTGAACGTTTTACTCCTATTCAAGGACAACAAGAAAGCTTGACCTTATTAAGGCATTATCTTGATTCTATTTTCACCTTAATGTGGAAGTACCGTTTTTTCTACGCGAACCTACCTGAAATTCTTTCAAGAGATGAACAGCTTCATTTGGAATATATGGCTGTTCAAGAAAAGCTACAGGCGAACCTTGTGGATATTATGAGAGCGTTTGTTGATTTGAAGTTATTAGTGATTTCTGAACAAGAAATGAAGCCAATGGTGACGTCTTTACACATAATTGCGTCGAGCTGGTTAGCTTATCAGTCTGCCATGTCACCTAAGGCGAAAATTACAGAGCAAGTGGTGCATCAGGGAATGTTGCATATGATTGCAGTTGTGAAGCCGATAGCCACAACTCAAGGTGTGGAAGAGTTAACATTGCTTGAAGATGGTGTTAAAGCCCTTAACTCTCGAACAAAGTAGAGCGAAGTTGAGTGAAAGCTATGCAAGATAGCTTTCACTGTAATTTTTATCTCACTAACCAGCGCTTAGGGTTTTGAGCTTGGCTATTTCGGCGAATTTCAAAATAGAGGGAAGCACGGCTTTGCCCGCCAGTATCACCGGCTAACGCTATCGCTTCTCCTGCTTTTACTTTATCCCCTTCTTTTTTGAGCAACGCTTGGTTGAAGCCATAAAGGGTCATATCACCTTTACCGTGGTCGAGTAGCACAACAAGACCATAACCTCTTAAGTATTCTGCAAATACCACTGTCCCAGAGTAAATGGACTTCACCTGCTGGCCATATTGAGCATTAATGACCATGCCTTTCCAGTTAACTTGCCCTGTTTGCTGTGAGCCGTAGCTATGTAAGACTCTGCCTTTAATTGGCCATGGCAGTTTACCTTTGCGTTTGGCTAAACCATCCATAGGAATAGCATTGCGCTTTTCGAGTGCCGCTTTTTTAGCTTTGGCTATTTCGGCTTTTAATCGAGTTTCATTGCGCTGCAATTCCGCTAGGTAATTTTTATCCCCTGAGATACTTTTCTTGATACTGCCGACGGTAGTTTTACGTTTAGACTGAGTCTTGGCTAATTGATCTCTTTTACTCGTTTGTTCTTTGAGTAACTTGGTAATTTGGATTTGTTCTAACTGTCTTTGTTTCCGGCTTTCTTGAAGTGCTATTTGAGTTTTTTCAATGCTCTTAATAGTAGTGGATCGTGCTTTAGCTAGATGTTGGTAATACTGGCTGATGCGATCTTCTTCAACACCGGTATTAAGAATATCGGAAGGTGCTTTGGCTCTTCGCGTCATATAATAAGTTTGAATCAGCTGTTCGAGTTTCTCTGACTGCACTTGTTTTTGTGAAGAGAGTTCTGCAATGTTTTTTGTGAGTAGATCTAGGTTAGCGTTAGCGGTAAGCAGTTTCTTCTTGGTTTCTTTGATCTCTTTTTCTTGTGAAATAATCGAGAGTTCTTGTTTTTTAAGACTATTTTGAAGGTTGTCTAATTTCTTCTGTTGTGATGTTAAATCTTTCTTTTGGCGGGATATTTCGCCTTTAACACCTTTAAGTTCATTTTGGGATGCAGCCCAACTAGTTGTGGAAAGAGAGCCAAAAGTCATAACTAAGACTAGAAGCAGATTCAACTTTGATCGGTGTAGTAGAGCTGGTTGAGGGCTTTGAAATAAAGGGAATAGAGATTTGTACGCAGTAGAAAAAAGCCTTATAGAATAAATAAGGCTTTCAGTGAAAGAGTTAAGCAAAGTGCTATTGGTGTCTCTCATTACAAAATACTCATTGCGCTTAGATGCCATCACCATAAATGAAATTTTGCGAACGACCGTTAAAAGCTTGATCCATATCGAGTGATGGCTTGTCCGTTTTAGGCTTACCAACAATTTTTGCAGGAACACCGGCTACCGTTGTATGAGGTGGGACTGGCTGAAGTACTACTGAGCAGGAGCCAATCTTTGCGCCTTCACCGACTTCGATGTTGCCTAGGATCTTAGCCCCAGCTCCAATCATTACACCTTCACGAATTTTAGGGTGACGGTCGCCGCCTTCTTTTCCTGTTCCGCCTAATGTCACGTCTTGCAAAATAGAGACGTCATTTTCGACAACAGCCGTTTCACCGATCACAATTCCTGTGGCATGGTCGAGCATGATGGCTTTACCAATACGAGCGGCCGGGTGGATATCTACTTGGCAAGCCACTGATATTTGATTTTGCAGATAGGTCGCTAATGCAATTCGACCTTGCTTCCATAACCAGTTGGCAACGCGGTAACCTTGCAAAGCGTGATAGCCTTTCAAGTACAGTAATGGCATTGAATACATTTCTACTGCAGGGTCGCGCATTACCGTCGCGCAGATGTCACATGCCGCCGCATCAATAATACTTTGATCTTGTGCGAATGCTTGCTCAACCACTTCTCTTACTGCCATTGCTGGCATTGAGGCTGTTTTTAATTTATTAGCAAGAATATAACTTAGCGCAGCACCTAGGCTTTCATGATTTATGATCGTGGCGTGATAAAAGCTAGCAAGCATAGGTTCTTGCTCTGATTGCTTACGAGCTTCACGGACAATGCACTGCCATACTTTTTGTTGTTCACAATGTTTCATCATTATTTCCTAGATCTGACCATCATCCATTATTAGTCGAAACTACGCCGTCTTTATTGCTGATGTATTAAGTTTAAGTCAATCGCATATATCTTTAAAATTAACGCTCTGATTTTTTATCACGCGCAAGTAAATCTTGTGCCGCTAATCGAGCATCTTTCCCTTGATACAATACTTGATAAATTTGTTCAACAATAGGCATTTCCACGCCCATTCTTTCAGAAAGTAACCAGACTTCTTTTGTATTTCTATAGCCTTCTACCACTTGCCCAATTTCTTCTTGAGCAGTGTCGACATCTTTACCTGAGCCTAACGCTAAACCAAAACGGCGATTACGAGATTGGTTGTCAGTACAAGTCAGTACCAAATCACCTAAGCCAGCCATACCCATGAAAGTCTCTGGTTGAGCCCCAAGAGCAACGCCTAAGCGAGTCATTTCAGCTAATCCGCGAGTAATCAGTGCAGTACGAGCGTTAGCACCGAAGCCAATTCCGTCAGACATGCCTGCACCTATGGCGATGACATTCTTAACGGCTCCGCCTAATTGCATCCCCGTAAAGTCAGAGTTTGCATAAACACGGAATGTTTTACTGCAGTGGATCTTTTCTTGGAGATCTTCAACAAATTGGTCATCAGGGGAAGCGACAGAAATTGCGGTAGGCATGCCCATTGCGAGTTCTTTGGCAAATGTTGGTCCGGAAAGAACGGCTAAAGAATATTTATCACCCAGCATGTCGTTGGCAACGTCTTTTAAAAGGCGCCCAGTTTCAGGTTCTAACCCTTTGGTTGCCCAACAAATACGTGATTCGCTTGTAAGGAAAGGTTTTACGCTGTTTAGAACTAGACCAAATACGTGGCTTGGAACTACGATTAATAAATCACGGCTAGATGAAACGGCTTTCTCAAGATCTGATTCGATAATTAGGCTTTCTGGGAAATCAATGCCAGGTAAGAACTCATGGTTAGCACGATCTTCATCAAGCTGTGCCATGTGTTTTGGATCGTGTCCCCACAATACAACATTAGCTCCGTTACGAGCTAAGGAGATAGCCAAAGATGTTCCGTAAGATCCGGCACCGATCACTGTCATGGCTATCTCTTGACCATAAGCGTTGGTCGCTGCGCTAGTTTTTGTAGAGTCATCTCGGGGAGTTGTATTTGTCATGCTTCCACCTGAAAGTGATTAAGAAACGAGAAGAGTGTTACTGAGTATAAATAAAAAATGCACATCGCATCTAGATGTTAAGACGCTTTGTGCATTTTAATTTGCTATATATTTTCAGAAGGCGGAGGCGCAACTTATTTATATAACAGCTTATTTGAATAACAAATTTTGAAAGCTAGCTAATATTAAGCTTGCTCACCTTCTGCTTGTTGAGCTTGGTTTTGTAGGTAGTTCATGAACAATGCATCAAAGTTTACTGGTGCAAGGTTCAATTGTGGGAACGTACCTTTAACTACTAAGCTTGAGATAGTCTCACGAGCATAAGGGAAAAGAATGTTCGGGCAGAACGCGCCTAGGCAATGTGCTAGTTGACCAGCTTCCATTGCGCCTGCTGTGAAAATACCGCCTTGTTGAACTTCACAAAGGAAAGCTGTGTCGTCAGCGTTTTTAACAGTAACAGTAAGACGAAGGATTACTTCGTAAACACCTTCACCAAGCTCACGGCTTTGAGTATCAAGATCCAGTTTAACATCTGGATTCCACTCTTTTTGGAACATGTCTGGTGAGTTAGGCGCTTCGAAAGATACGTCTTTTAGAAAGATACGTTGAATTGCGAAGTTTTGTTGTGCGTCTTGTTGTGCTGCTTCAGCCATTTTCTTAATCCTTAAAAATTTAACTTTGAGGTTTCGTTACATGATCCCATCTATTTTGTATTTAATGGGTAACCAAACCTTGGTAACTATTTTTTGCCTTTTACTAATGGCAGGTTTGCTTCGCTCCAAGCGACTAACCCATTTTTTAGCAAGCTTACATTTTCAAATCCAGCTTTTGCTAATAAGTTAGCACTTGCTTGAGCAGTTTGACCTGTCTTACATACCACAATGATTGGGTCTGCTTTATGGCTTTCAAGGCTTCCCAAGTTATTTGCTTGAATCTCTGATGGCAAAATGTGAAGTGCGTCAGTAATGTGACCTTTTCTAAATTCATCTTTTGTTCGAATATCAACCACAATGCCGTTTTCACGGTTCATTAACTGAGTTGTCTGTGCTGCAGTAATCTCTTTATAAGCGGCGGTAGATGTTTTAACGGTGTTCATGATAATAGCTGCAACTAAGCCAATCCACACAATGGCTAAAATCATATTTTCTTGAACAAATGGTACCAAATCTTGCATGTCTGAAACTCTTTTCGTTAGTTGAACTGAAAGTATAGGGCGAGAGTATAGCTAGAATGCTTAATAGAATACAGAAGAAGGCGTTTGTCGATAGAGTAAAAGGTATAGCCGTCTTAAAAAGGCAAGTATTAGCTAAGTGGGAAAGCTTGTACAAGGGCTTTAAACCTCAATAAATATTTTCTTCTCGCAAGCTGTTGCTTATAAAAACTTTGTGTGTTCAGTATTTATGCATTTACTTGATCAAGAACTTTACCTATCATAATCACTTGGTTGTTTAAGCTGAACAACCAAAAGGGGCTACTATTAACGGTTTAGCTCCTAACTATAAACGTTTATATAAATGGGAAAGATTATGAAAAAGATTGCTTTAGTAGCAGCACTAGCTGTTAGCTTTTCAAGTGGTGCTTTCGCAGCAGTAGAAGCAGCAGCTCCAGCAGCTTCTACTACTGGTGCAGCAGCAGGTGGCGCAGCAGCAGGTGGTGCAGCAGCTGGTACAGCAGCAACAGCAGCAGTAGCTGTAGGTGCAGTAGCTGTAGGTGCAGCAGTAGCAGTAGCTGCGAATGACAGCACAGCAACAACAACAACTGCAACAAACACTAACTAATTAGTTGTTAATGCAGTAGTGAATTCTATTGAAAACCATTCTTGCTTACAGTGAGAATGGTTTTTTTTTAGTGGCAGTTTATTTTTTCCCGTGAATTACAGGTATAGGTTTGATGAAAATTTTTACCCTATTGATACTCAGCTTTACTTTGTTTGGCTGCTCTCAGAGATTTAAAGATATAAATGCAACCGCTTATGAAGCTATATATGGCAGTGATGATGTTCAAATAACCACAAGCTATATTCAGGATTTGCCTTACTCAAGCATGTTCGCAGAAATTAATGAGCAGGGTAAGATATTTATGGTTTTAGCATATGCTGAAGCTAATCCGAAAACTCAAGTACAGCAATTGAAATGGATGTCTTCAGATAGGGCTATGGTCACCACTGAAAACGGTCGTGTTGTTCAAACTTTGTTATTGCCTTACGAAAACCTAGTCTCGATCGAGAATAATGCCCCAAATTTTGATTTGTCAGCTAACCCGAAATCACAACAGTGGCAAAGCAGTTATGATTGGCAACCAGAATACCGATTTGGATATACAGCAGACATAGTACGTAGCTATATTGGTTCAGACGTAGTCACGACTCCGATCACTTCGATTGAGACAAAAAAATATATTGAAACCGTTAGCTTTCCTGCTTTAGATGCCGAAATTGAAAATATATATTGGGTGGATTCAAATGGTAGGGTTGTTAAAACCATACAATCAATTGGACCTAGTATGACTCAATTAGAGCTAACAATTTTAAAAGACTTTAAAGGTCATTAAACCCGTTATTATGGACAATACAATGAAACATTCAGTATCGATTGTAAGAAGCTTATTTTATACATTTCTCATGTTAGCTTCTATTTCTATGAGTCATGCATCAAATGCACTAATAGATACGTTAATGGGACATCAAAAACTAACTGTTGACCTTCCAAAGCAGGGGATAACTTTATCTTACCCTCAACCCGTTCGACTCGATCAGGTTTTGAGTGATGTTCTAGCACAGGGTGCTGGAGATTATTTCCCTCTTTCTGCTCAGTTATTTGACTTGTCAAAACCGTCTTCATTTCAAGACAAGAAAGAAAAAGTATTCGACCTGCTTACTGAATATGCGTCTATAAATCCCGAAGCCCTGCAGATGAAAGAGCAATTGTCGAAGTTTGAGTTTGCACCTAGGCAGTTTATTAATTTAGACCGTAATGTTGTGATTTCTCAGCTTGGTAAAAATCCAATGCTAATTGGACGAGACCACGTGGAAAATTTGAAAGCATCTTTACACTTTTCCCTTTATTTAGAACAACGCCCTGAAAATTTACAGATTATAGGTGTGCTTGATGATGTCTTGAGCCTCCCACTTATTGAGCATGGTTCTATAAGTGATTACCTCCAGTTAATACCACAAGGAGCACTTGATACTAGCGCTGATGATAGCTTTTTTTATGTTATCCAACCTGATGGGCACGTTAAAAAAGCACCTTATGCTTACTGGAATAATTCACCAACTTATTTAGCTCCAGGCGCAATGATATTTATTGGCTTTGGCTCGTTACCATCATCACACTCATCTCTTAATCAAGATATCGCTGAACTACTACGCAATAAGGTGAACTTGTAATGTACTCTCATCCATCGTTTTCCTTATCAATACTCAGCTTTTCCGTTATTAGCGCACTTTTGATGACGAACAGTTTTTCGGCTAATGCGGAATCGAACCCATTTGAGCACCCTGAACTAAAGACATCTCAAATGAATTTTGGTGGTGTCGGCCTAATGCAAATGCCAACAGGGCGCATGGCTCCAGAAGGCGAATTTAATTTTGGTGCTTCATTTAATGATGAATATTATTTTTACAGTGCAAGTTTGCAGTTAATGCCGTGGTTGGAAGCAACGGTTCGTTATACTCAGGTTCAGGATGTGCTTTATAGCGGTTCTGGAACGGGTGATTGTTCAGATAACACGTTTAGTGGATGTAACAAATATGCTGATAAAGGAATTGATTTTAAAATACGTTTGATTGAAGAAAGCTATTACCTACCTGAAGTCTCAGCTGGTGTTCGCGATTTTGGCGGAACAGGTCTATTTGATGGTGAATTTGTTGCGGGCACGAAACGTTTTGGTCCGGTTGATTTCACTCTAGGTATGGGGTGGGGTTACATGGGGCAAAGTGGCAATATTACTAACCCTTTCTGTAAAGCGAGTGATAAGTATTGTGATCGTCAGTCTGATTTCAAAGGAAACGGAGGTAGCATTGATTTTGAACGTTGGTTTAAAGGTGATACTGCAATTTATGGCGGGCTTGAATATCAAACTATTTATAAGCCCTTCACTTTAAAAATTGAATACGACAGTAACGATTATAGACAAGATTTCCCTGTAAGAGTTGGGGGAGGGGATATGACTCAGCATACTCCGTGGAATTTTGGTGTGATATACCGACTGGATGATTGGGGTGTTGCTAAAGTCAGTTATGAACGTGGTGATACTCTTACTTTAGGTTTCAACTTAAATACCAACTTTAATGAGATTAAGTCTATCTGGCGTGACAGCAAAGTAGAAACACTTCGCCCAACAGAAGCATCTTCGATTGAAGATGTTGATATGGCTAAGCTTGCTGAAGAATTAGAGACTGTTGCTGGATATGAACAAACTCAGCTGTTAGTTGATGGTGATACGTTTATAGTCAAAGGTAAGCAAGTTAAATACCGAGACAGAGGTATTGCATTGGAGCGTGGTGCTACTGTAATTGCCAATCATGTACCGACTTACATTGATACGTATAAAATTGTCGAGACGGAGAGCTCGGTAGAGTTAACGGAAACCCGTATCGACTCGAAGCAGTTTAAAGCGGTTGCCTATGAACACTACATCAATGCGGAAGTTGCAGATGCATCTATTTTACATGAACTAGAAAGCAATCAAGCTGTGAACCATTATGACGCTAGGGAAAGGTTTGAGGTGTCGGTCTCTCCTCACTTAGCCCAATCTTTTGGCTCGGCAGAGGATTTTTATCTCTATAGTTTTGGTTTATATACAAACGCCTCATTTTGGGCTCTAGACAATGTTGAATTTTCTGGTTCCTTGTACGTTAACTTATTCGATAATTATGACCAATTTAACTATACAGTACCTGAGGACGGCACAGCACAAACTCCAAGAGTTCGCACAATGTTCCGTTCATATGTAGAAGATCCTGTACGTTTAGACAGCCTACAGCTAACTTGGTTCGAAGACTATGGTTCTGGTATTTATAGCCAAGCCTATGCTGGGTATCTCGAAAGTATGTTTGCAGGTGTAGGTGGTGAGGTTTTATACAGACCACTCAATAGCAATTGGGCTGTGGGGGTTGATGCAAACCTGATTAGCCAGAGAGACCCTGAAAGTTGGTTTGCGACATTTGACGCAGAGCTGCAATATCACGACGACGACGGTCGCTATTATAAAGTGATAGACAGGGGCACTACTGGATTTGTTACGGGTTATTACATGCCTCAATGGCAATTCCTAGAGAGCACTTTATTAAAAGTTGGCGTCGGTAAATTCTTAGCTGGAGATATCGGTACGCGTATTGATTTTTCGAAACAATTTAAAAGTGGTGTTATTGCAGGTGCTTTTGTCAGTTTAACGGATATGAGCACTGAAGATTATGGAGAAGGAAGTTACACCAAGGGCTTTTACATCTCAATACCATTTGATTTATTGACAGTGAAACCAAGTGCAAGCCGTGCAGGATTTACTTGGTTGCCGATAACTCGTGATGGCGGTCAAATGCTGAATAAGCAATATGAGTTGTTCAATCAAACAGATGCTCGCTCAACATGGTTCCAAAGACCAAGTTCAGTTAAGTAGTTTATGATTAAGTGCTAGTCGCTGCGTATAGTTAACCCTATTTTATCGATAGTCATGTCGCATTGATAATTGTTATGTAAAAAAGCTTTATAGGATGATCTATAAAGCTTTTTTACAGATACTCGGATGTTATTCGTAGCGATATAGACTACAAATAGCTTTCTGTTATTCAGTTTATTGTTAGTAAATCGAGGCTACTTTGAATTTGAAACTAGGTTGATATGGCTACATAAAATGTGGATAATACGTGCGGATTAAATTCATATTTAATCATTAGTTCAATTTGACAACACTTTAGGCTAATAAAATCATAGCCCTAACAGTGAAAAGATTAGCTTGCGTAGTGTGATGTCGCGTTGTATCAATGGGCGGTAGCGTATCCAATTGACACTAACCATACAGAATACTAATACCGCTGTGCCTGATGAAAGCTAGTCTTCAATGTAAAGCTAGGCTTCATTGTTGGTTTGTTATAAGTGCATAGCTAATAGCATTGGTTAAAATCACTTGACAGTGATTACACATTATATGATTTGGTTAATATGAAAATTAAGAAAAATCGGCTTCTCTTTGCTCTTCTTCCTGTCCTACTTGCAGGTTGTACTACCCCTGGAGCATATCTTTCAACTGATAACAAAAATGTTATTGCTCCTGAAGAGTTACAACAAGAATCTGACGTGTCAGATATCGTAAATTTATATCCTCTTTCTGCTCAAACTGTTTCAAATTATCAAAACATTTTACCTGTTGTATCTCGTGCGAATGCTGACTTAGATATTGAAATAGCGAAATATGAGTACAAGGTTGGGGTTGGTGATATTTTGAATGTGACCATTTGGGACCATCCAGAATTAACGATTCCTGCAGGCTCTTACCGTAGTTCGGCAGAGGCGGGTAACTGGGTTCATGCCGACGGTACTATCTTTTATCCTTATATTGGAACGGTAGAAGTTGCAGGAAAAACAGTCCGTGAGATTCGCTCAGAACTATCTAGTCGCTTAGCTAAGTTTATTGAAAGCCCGCAAGTTGATGTTAACGTTGCTGCATTCCGTTCAAAGAAAACATACATCACAGGTGAAGTCGGTAATCCTGGTCAGCAAGCGATTACCAATATACCTTTAACTCTACTAGATGCGGTTAACCGGTCTGGTGGTTTAGGCGAAGATGCTGATTGGCGAAATGTGTCGCTTACTCGAAATGGTGTCGAAGAAAATATTTCGCTCTACGCCTTGATGCAACGTGGTGATTTAACTCAAAACCGTTTGTTACAGGCGGGAGATATCATTCATGTACCACGTAACGATAATCAGAAAGTGTTTGTTATGGGTGAGGTCAATGAGCCTCAACTTCTGAAAATGGATCGTGTGGGCATGAGCTTGACAGAAGCTCTAAGCAATGTTGGCGGTATTAATCAACTCTCTGCAGATGCCACTGGTGTGTTTGTGATTCGAACGTCTGATAATAAATCTGAGCGTATGGCCGACATTTATCAGCTGAACATTCAAGATGCTTCAGCTTTGGTTATTGGCACAGAATTTGACCTAAAACCCTATGATATTGTATACGTGACAGCAGCTCCAATTACTCGCTGGAATCGTGTGATTGGTCAGTTAGTACCAACCATTACTGGGTTTAATGAGCTGACTGAAGGTGTACTGCGTATTAGAAATTGGCCATAGGCTATAAATAAATGATAGGGCTGCAGAAATGTGGCCTTATTTATATGATTGGAAGAGCTGATGTTTAATAAAATTTTAGTAGTTTGCGTAGGTAATATTTGTCGTTCACCCACGGGTGAGCGAGTCTTGCAGAATCTACTACCCAACAAAGAAATTGCTTCAGCTGGTATTGCTGCAGAAAGTAGCCGTTTGCTTGACAAGCCTGCAGATAAGACAGCCATTGAAATTGCTGCTGAGAATGGTGTCAATGTAGATAACCATAAAGCGCAGCAACTTACTTCTGAGCTATGTGCTAAATACGATTTGATTTTAGTTATGGAAAAAGGTCACTTAGAAGCATTAACTAAAATATCACCTGAAGCTCGAGGAAAAGCGATGCTTTTTGGTCAATGGGTTGGGCAAAAAGATATCCCAGATCCATACCGACAAAGTCGGGAAGCATTTGAGCATGCTTATAAGTTAATTAATGAATCGGCTCAAGCTTGGGTTAAAAAACTCTAGTAAAAATGCAGTAGCATGAAGAAAGTACATAAGAAGAACGTAATAGGTGTTTAGCTATTGAACGCTGAATGTAAATGAACACCGACAATATATTCGTCAGTGATAATACGCGAAAGTTTTAGGAATTTGTAAACTAATGATGAAGCAACAATCCCATCAATCACAAGCTGACAATTCAGATGAAATCGATTTAGGAAAACTATTTGGTATTCTACTTGATGCTAAATGGTGGATTATCATAACGACCTTTATATTTACGGTGGGAGGCGTAGCCTTTGCTGTGCTTTCAACACCTATTTATAAAGCTGATGCATTGATTCAAATAGAAGAAAAAAGTTCAGGTGGTATATCTTCAATGGTTGGAGATATGGGGGAGCTTTTTTCATCTGAATCTTCGGCGACGACAGAAATTGAAATTATAAAGTCACGAATGATTTTAGGGGAGACTGTCGATAAGTTTAATTTGACGACTGTAACGTCACCTAACTACTTGCCATTAGCGGGTAAAGGTTTTGCTCGTTTAAGTTCGGATGTAAATCGTATATCTGTAAGCCGCTTTACCATGCCTGGCTCTGCTGGGGGATATGCTCATACAATAAAAATTATTGACCATGATGAAGGTACTTACCAACTTATCCGTGACAATGAAAGAGTTATTCTTGAAGGTAAAGTGGGGAGTTTAGCCAGTTCTGATGAGTACAGTATTTTTGTTGCTGGTTTTGAATCCAAAACTGGCTTTGAATTTTCAATTGGCAAACGTAGTAAGTTGGAAGCAATTGAATGGCTCAAGAGTGCTCTATCTTTGTCTGAACAAGGTAAGCAAACTGGGATTTTGAAGTTAAGCTTTGAGGGCGAGGATAAACAGTTAATATCTGAAATTCTTGACCATATTAGCCAAATTTACTTTTTGCAAAATGTTAAACGTAACTCTGCAGAAGCTGAAAAGAGTTTGTCATTCTTAGAAGGGCACTTGCCGGGGATTAAGACCCAGTTAACAACTTTTGAAGACGTTTTAAATAACTATCGTCAAGAAAATGAATCTATAGATCTAGGCTTAGAAGCACAGTCTACCTTGAAGGTAATGGTTGAATTAGAAGCTCAACTTAATGAACTTACTTTTAAAGAAAGTGAAATTAGCCAACGATTTACGAAAGATCACCCGGCTTATAAATCACTACTTGATAAGCGTGAAACGTTACTTGGTGAAAAAGAACGCTTAAATAAGCAAGTTCAAAAGCTACCGAAGACTCAGCGTGAAGTTCTACGAATGACACGTGACGTTGAAGTAAATCAACAAATTTATATTCAGCTGCTTAATAAAGTTCAAGAGTTAAGTATTATCAAAGCGGGTACGGTTGGCAATGTACGTATTCTAGATGATGCTCAAGCTTACAATCGAGCTGTAAAACCGAAGAAACCTCTTATTGTTGTGTTAGCAACTTTACTTGGCGGGATGTTAAGTGTTGCATTTGTATTAGTAAAAGCTGCGTTTCACCGTGGTGTTGAAAGCCCGGATCAAATTGAACAGATTGGTCTTCCTGTTTATGCCGCAGTACCTAAATCTGATTTGCAGATCGAACTAACCAACCGCTTCAAAGTAAAGCGTCGTAAAACCAAAGGTACTCAAAGTTTACTTGCTGAATCAAACCCAGCGGATCTATCTGTAGAAGCTTTAAGAGGTCTTCGCACTAGCTTGCACTTTGCGATGTTAGAAGCAAAAAATAATGTACTAATGATATCAGGTCCTGCCCCTGGTATCGGTAAGTCGTTCATTTCAACAAACTTTGCTGCTGTTGCCGCTAAAACAGGACAAAAAGTATTATTGATTGATGCTGATATGCGTAAAGGTTATTTACAGCAAAGCTTTGGCATGGAGTGGGATAATGGTTTGTCTGATATTTTATCGAATACTGATGAATTCTCTAAAGTAATAAAAACAACAACTGTTGAAAACTTAGATATTATTACTCGCGGACAAGTACCACCAAACCCATCAGAACTATTAATGCATTCTCGTTTTGCTCAATTATTAGAATGGGCATCAGAAGAGTATGATTTGGTTATTGTTGATACCCCACCTGTTCTTGCTGTAACTGATCCGAGTATTGTGGGCGCATTTGCAGGGACAACTTTGATGGTCGCTCGTTATGGGCAGAATACTATCAAAGAAATTGAAGTGGCTCGTAATCGTTTTGAGCAATCAGGTATAGAAGTAAAAGGTGTGATATTCAACGCGATTGAGAAAAAAGCATCAAGTTCTTACGGTTATGGATACTACAATTACTCATATTCAAGCGATAAGAAATAAAAGGCAGGACCTATTGGGCTCCTTTTTTGAAAGTAAGTAAAATTTAGGTTTTATAAGGGGTGGTCGAAATAAGACTGTCTCAAAATGAATAAAAAGTGTCTCAGTGGCTTAAAGTGACTGAGACATTTTTTTGAGATTAAGTTCCAAAATTCAAATGCATCTTCACGCTCGTGAGTATGTTCAAAAAATAATATAAGAGAAAACTATGAAGATCCTCGTCACTGGCGGTGCTGGCTTTATCGGTTCAGCAGTCATTCGTCATATTATTAATAATACATCTGACAGCGTTGTAAACGTTGATAAACTCACATACGCGGGCAACCTAGAATCACTTGCTGAAGTAGATTTGAACGAACGTTATGCATTTGAACAAGTGGATATTTGTAATCGTACAGAATTAGATCTAGTGTTTCAAAAGCACCAACCGGATGCCGTCATGCACCTCGCGGCAGAGTCACATGTTGACCGTTCAATCACTGGTCCAGCTGCGTTTATCGAAACTAATATTGTCGGCACGTACACCTTGTTAGAAGCAACTCGAGAGTATTGGAACACGCTTGAAGACAGTGTAAAGTCAGAGTTTCGTTTTCACCACATCTCAACGGATGAAGTTTACGGTGACCTACCGCACCCAGATGATGTTTCTGAAGGGACCGACTTGCCAATGTTCTTGGAGACTACATCGTATGAGCCATCGAGCCCATATTCGGCGTCAAAAGCATCGAGCGATCACCTTGTGCGTGCATGGTTACGTACTTACGGTTTGCCTACTATCGTAACCAACTGCTCGAACAACTACGGTCCTTACCACTTTCCTGAAAAACTGATTCCTCTGGTTATCCTCAACGCGCTTGAAGGCAAAGAGTTACCTATTTACGGAAAAGGTGACCAAATCCGTGACTGGCTATTTGTAGAAGATCACGCGCGTGCACTCTATAAAGTGGTGACGGAAGGTAAAGTAAGTGAGACCTACAACATCGGTGGTCACAACGAGAAGAAAAACCTCGAAGTGGTTAACACTATTTGTGACATCCTAGATTCGCTAGTGCCGAAAGATACCAAATACGCAGAGCAAATAACCTATGTTCAAGACCGTCCAGGTCACGACCGCCGTTACGCGATTGATTCGAGTAAAATGCAGCGTGAGCTAGATTGGACACCTGAGGAAACGTTTGAAACAGGTCTTTGTAAAACGGTGCAATGGTATTTAGATAACTCAAGATGGTGTCAAAATGTACAAGACGGTAGCTACCAGCGTGAGCGCTTGGGTGTAGAAGTAGTTGAAACAAAGGTGGGAAAATAATGAAAGGTATTGTATTAGCTGGCGGCTCTGGAACGCGCCTATACCCATTGACCCGTGGTGTATCAAAACAATTATTGCCAATTTATGATAAGCCAATGGTGTTTTACCCTATTTCGACGTTAATGCTCGCTGGCATTAAAGATATTTTGATTATAACGACACCAGAAGACAACGCCGGTTTTAAGCGCCTGCTTGGTGATGGCTCAGATTTTGGTATTAACCTAGAGTACGCGATTCAGCCAAGCCCAGATGGCTTAGCTCAGGCGTTTATTATTGGTGAAAAATTCATTGGTGATGACAGCGTGTGTTTAGTGCTAGGTGATAACATCTTCTATGGTCAATCTTTTTCTAAAACATTAAAAAGTGCAGCGTCAAGAGATTCGGGCTCGACTGTGTTTGGTTACCAAGTGAAAGATCCTGAGCGTTTTGGTGTCGTTGAATTTGATGAAGAGATGAAGGCTGTTTCAATTGAAGAAAAGCCGGAAGCACCAAAGTCCAGTTATGCCGTAACCGGTTTGTATTTCTATGATAACCGAGTGGTGGAAATGGCTAAGCAAGTGAAGCCATCTCATCGTGGTGAGCTTGAAATTACATCGCTAAATGAAATGTACCTCAATGATGGTTCGCTGAATGTCGAGTTATTGGGTCGTGGTTTTGCATGGTTGGATACAGGTACGCACGAAAGTCTGCATGAAGCTTCTTCATTTGTTCAAACTATTGAAAATGTTCAAGGGTTGAAAGTGGCTTGCTTAGAAGAAATCGCTTGGCGTAACGGTTGGTTGAGTGATGAACAAGTTCTAGCGTTAGCAAAACCAATGATGAAAAACGAGTATGGTCAATATTTAACACGGTTAGTAAACGAAACTCAGAACAAGGTGGTAAAGTGATGCGAATACTCATTACTGGCTGTTATGGCCAAGTGGGTTCCTGTTTAACTCAGCAGTTAGCTAACAATGAAAATATAACAATGTTAGCGCTTGATAGAGAGAATCTTGATATCACTTGTCAAGAAGCAGTTAATACAGTGATTGCTGAGTTTAAGCCTAGCATCATTATTAATGCAGCGGCACATACTGCAGTAGATCAGGCTGAAGAAGAAGTAGACCTTTCTTACGCGATAAACCGTAATGGCCCCAAATACCTAGCAGAAGCTGCGCAAAGTGTCGGTGCGGCGATTTTACATATCTCAACGGATTATGTATTTGAAGGCAGCAAAGCAGGTGAATATGTAGAAACGGATATCACCAACCCGCAAGGCGTTTACGGGGAAAGTAAACTAGCCGGCGAGATTGCAGTGGCCGAGGCGTGTGACAAATACATTATCCTCCGTACTGCGTGGGTATTTGGTGAAAATGGCAATAACTTTGTTAAAACTATGCTGCGTTTGGCGGAGAATCGAGACGCATTGAGTATTGTCGGTGACCAATTTGGTGGACCAACCTATGCAGGTGATATCGCTAGCGTGTTGATTGAAATTGCGAAGCGCATCGCTCAGGGTGATGCGGTTGAGTACGGTGTTTACCACTATTCAGGCTTACCACATGTGAGTTGGTTTGACTTTGCTGCTGCAATTTTTGATATTGCCTTTGAGCAAGGCTTTCTTGATAAAAAACCGAATTTAACTAGTATTGCCACCGACCAATACCCTACACCGGCTAAGCGCCCAAGCAATTCTAGACTAAGTACAGAGAAAATCACTCAAGGTTTTTCTATTAAGGGGAGTAACTGGAAGGCGGCGCTGAACAATATTCAAGCATATACAAGGTAAGACAATGAAAGTAATCGATACTCGTATCCCCGATGTTAAAATTATAGAGCCAAGCGTATTTGGCGATGATCGAGGCTTTTTTATGGAAACCTGGAATCAAAAACAATTCGAAGAGCTAGTAACCGGTAAACCTATCCAGTTTGTACAAGATAACCATTCTAAATCTAAGAAAGGAATCTTACGTGGGATGCATTATCAGATAGAAAACACTCAGGGGAAGCTAGTACGAGTAGTTTCAGGGGAAGTATTTGATGTTGCTGTTGATATTCGAAATGGTTCGCCGACCTTTGGAAGGTGGGTAGGCGAATATCTTTCTGCAGATAATAAGCGACAGCTTTGGGTGCCAGAAGGTTTTGCACACGGTTTTTATGTTACAGGGGATAGTGCTGAATTTGTTTACAAGTGCACAGATTATTATAACCCTGATGCCGAAATCTCTATTGCATGGAACGATTCTAAGTTAGGTATAGAGTGGCCTCTAGAATCAGAACCTTCTTTGTCTGTAAAAGATAAGAAAGCAAAAAAATTTGATGAAGTAATAAAAGAAATTTATGGAGATAACAATGCTAATTGAAGATTCAAAAATTGCAATTGTGGGTCTTGGCTATGTAGGGCTTCCGCTGGCTTTAGAGTTTGGAAAAAAATATCAAACAATTGGGTATGACCTAAATGAAAGAAGAGTGACAGAGCTCAATAATAATATTGACACTACATTGGAGTGTACCTCCGATGAAATTAAAGCTTCTGAACACATAACTTTTTGCACTAACATTAAAGATATCGAAAACTGTAATGTATATATAGTTACAGTCCCAACCCCTATTACTACCTCTAATCAACCAGATTTAGGACCGTTAATAAGTGCTTCAAGAGCGTTGGGTGAAGTTATTAAATATGGTGATGTAGTAATTTATGAGTCGACTGTATACCCAGGTGCGACAGAAGAAGTGTGCGTGCCGGAATTAGAAAAGGTATCTGGATTAAAGTATAATAAAGATTTTTACGCAGGATATTCTCCAGAAAGAATTAATCCAGGAGATAAATTACATCGAGTGGCAAATATTCATAAGGTTACAAGTGGATCTACTGAAGAAGTGACCAATTTTGTGGATAATCTCTATCGTTCTGTTATAACTGCAGGTACTCATAAGGCTGCGAGCATTAAGGTTGCTGAAGCTTCGAAATTAATTGAGAATATTCAAAGAGATGTGAATATTGCTTTGATTAATGAATTGCATCAGATATTTGGAAAGCTAGATATCGATACTAAAAAGGTTATTGATGCTGCTTCGACAAAATGGAACTTTATGAAGCTTTATCCTGGCTTGGTTGGTGGGCACTGCATCAGCGTTGATCCTTATTATATGCTCCACAAGTCATCTTCGATCGGTTATATACCAGATATGATTCGCACGGCTAGAGAAATAAATAATGGAATGAGTGATTATTTAGCAAGTGATTTTATTGAAGAATTAGTAAAGAACAAGATAGAATTTACCAATAAAAAAATTGTAATACTGGGTTTTTCTTTTAAAGAGAATTGTCCAGATCTAAGGAATACAAAAGTTTTTGATTTGTATTTGAAATTGGTATCTTTAGGTCTAAGTGTTACAATTTATGATCCATTAGTTGATGTAGAGGAAGCAATGTCAGAATACTCAATTCGAGTCGCTAATGAGATAGATAATAGCTTTGATATCGCATTTTTAGCTGTACCACATGATAAGGTTTTGGAATTAATAGAGAAAAAATGTAGCTTCGAATATATATACGATTTCAAGAAATCATTGAATAGTAATGAAAGTAAGTAAATTTTTGAAAGTAAGTGCTATAGCATATGCTATAGCACTTTTAACATATTTTAACTCATTTATAGCAGCTCAAGAGGAATTTCATAGTAATATATTGGCATCGATAGCATTATTAGCGATGTTTTTTAATTTAGGCCAGACTGTAGTTTGCTATGGATATAATGGGTATATTGTTTATTTAAAGAAAAGTAACGATATTGCTAATAACTTTAAGGCACTAATAAATAAGGTTAAATTTGGAGTTTTAATAAATGCAACCTTATTTATTATTGGAATCAATATTTGGGGGGGCTATAACTTAGAAGAAACAATTAGTTATCTATTTATCTCAATATTAGGAATGATTAGCGGTTTTATAGCATGTGGTTTTTATGCATTAGGAAAAAGTAACTTAGCTATTGTAATTGAAAAGTGTAATGTTGTCTCGATTACTATATCATTATTTCTTGTTATAGTTGGCTGGCAAGAAAATGTTATAAGAATGTCCGTTATCATTGCTTCAATTTTTGTTTGTTTTTCATTGTTTAAATTAATAAGCACATTGTCTATTTCTAATTCAAGTGCCGATAACATAAAAAATGAGTATTATAACGGAAAGTTTTTCTTTTATAACTCAGTTAATGCATTGTGCTCGTATTTATTTCTTTTTTTAGATCAATGGATAATTAGTACGACAAAAGAAAGTGGCCTATATTTAGGTGTTTACTTTTTAGCAATACAAATAATAAACTTTCTAAAATACACACAAACACAAACATCTAAACTGCTTTTAGCTTCGATAACCCGCGTAAGCGATGAATATTTTAGAAAAATCACCTTAGTATATATGTCAATTACTACTTTAGTTATACTAATTGTACTACCTTTTAAATATATAGGCTTGGATTTAAATAGTAGACTATATTTTTCATATGATAATATCGATCTAATTGTATATTTTGTAACAATGACGACTTTAGGTGTGGTTTATAATCAGTTCCTTATATTTTTAGGTGATGTTAAAGATCTAACTAAGTGCAATTTATATATTTTTTCTTCATACTTAATTTTATTGTTAATTTATATCTTTTTTAATGAATCAATTGAGTTGAGAGACTTGCTACTAATAAAATGCATTTCTGGATTTATAGGGCAATTGGTTTTACTCAAAAGAATTACTGTAATATCTCAAGTGAAGGGTAATTCATATTTTTTATTCTATTTTTTAAATACCATATCACTTATTACCTGTATTGTATTAAATGAAAATATATATGTTGAAATTTCAGTAGTTATGATGCTTATTTTTATAATTAATTTAAAGAAGAAAATATATGTGGAACATAATAGAAATATTAATTAAAATTTACGCTACACTTTGTGATATATTACCTCAAACTCCTCGTTGCCACCGAATTAGAGGGTGGATTTATCGCCCTTTTTGTAAAAAAATAGGTAAGAATTTTCAGGTTGATAGAAACGTTCAATTACAAGGTTTACGTAATATTGAAATTGGCGATGACGTATATATAGGCTATGGTTCTTGGATTCATGGTCTTCGTGAAGGCGTTGAATTCAGTGATCAGGTTATGCTTGGTCCTTATGTAACAATCGTAGCTGGGAATCACGGTAAGGAGAGAGGGAGCTTCAGATTTGCTCAAGGCGAGCAAGGGAAAGTTAGGGTCGGCTATGGAGTTTGGCTAGCTGCTAAAGTCACCGTAGTTGCTGGTGTAACAATAGGAGATGGAAGTTTGATTGGGGCTAATTCAGTAGTAACCCATGATATTCCAGTAAATGTTTTAGCAGCAGGTATTCCCTGCACGGTAAAGAAAGATGTTTAAAATAAGAAAAATTGCAAAAGAAATTTATAAAAAAACTTTCCCAGTAATTTATGTAAAGAATTGCTCACAAACTCTTTATGAAGTATTAATGTTTGCAATTAATATTTACCATAGCGATAAAAGTGATGATAACCTAAAAAGAGTTAATATTTGTGTTGATAACTTAATATCTATTCAAAGAAAGGATGGTGGTTTTGATATCGGCTATGATTTCTATTTTGGGTACTATCATCGTAAAGGTGAGTCAACAGCACCAGAAACATTATCAGTTGTAGCTTTAATACGAGCATTCGAAATAACGCAAGATACACAAACAAAAAAAGCTATTGATAAAGGGATTAACTGGATTGTTAGTAATGAAGAAAAGGTAGATAAAGATAGAAGTTATATTCCTTATGGTCCATACAGTACACGTGATATAGCTGTGTATAATGGTACATCATTTGCTCTAGCTTCAATAGCAATGTGGGCTAAAATTACTAATGATAACAGGTTATATAGTTTATCAGAAAGGCTCAACCGCTATTTATTCGATAAGTTAGAGTTTAATAATTTGGGTGGGTATATTAGATATAATGATCCACATGAAAATACTTTACCTGAAGACCGAGAGAAAGTTGATTTTTATCACTTAGCACAGCAGGCAGAAATGCACTACTTGTCGTATAAGTATACTGGTGATGAAACTGCATTAAAAATATGTGAAGGATTTTGGCAAACAATATACACTCTATATGAAAGTGGGGTTGTTATACCATATTTGAATAATAACCAGTTTGACAATCAAGTTCATTTATGGGGTTATTCATCATGTATAGCCGCATTTTTAGATGCATTTGAATACTATGGTAATGATAAATATAGTAATGCAGCCTTTGACATTAAAAATTGGATTATGGATAAGGCGTTTGAAAGTGATTACTTTTATCCTGTTTTAAATAATGAAGGTACTCCACTTGATCGTAACTTTTACCCTAGGTCTGACGCTTGGGTCATTGCATCGATTTCAAAGTTAAAAACCCACAGTCCTAATATGCTGGATGATTCAGAGTATGAATCAATTATAGCTTGCTATAAAAGGATTGAAGAAAACGAATTCAGTGGTAAAGAAAACCATGCAACAACTTTCTTTAGATTTCAATTGATGAAGTTTGTGAAAGGTATATTAGGGAGTAAATGATGAATAAAATTTTAATCTCCTCGATGTTTTATCCTGGTATTGGTGGGATAGAAAATAGTATTAAAAACATCACATCATCTCTAAGTGATATGGGGATAGACTGTGAAACGGTCTCTTTCTCGAAGCCAGAAATATGCAGCATAAAGGAAAAACATCATTTTATTGAAAGAGCCGGTGTATATAATTTATTAAAATATTTACTTTCCGGAGAAATAGCATCTTTATTGTACGCTGTGTTATATATTAATAGGAACTTTAACAATGATTTATTTTTTATAAGCCGCCATCCTTTATTTGCTTTTGCTGGAGTAATACTTAATTTTAAAAATCATGTATATATCCCTCCTGCAGTCATGGAAGATTTTTATAAAGGGGTTTTGAACGATATTAGATTTAGAGACAAGCCTCTTTTATATTTAAAATATCAAATAGTATCAAAGATACATAGGTTCTATGAATGCAAAGTGGTAACTAATGAAAATGTTACTGTGTGTACATTTAGCCAGAATATAAAACATCAGTTTCTAAAGAAATATAAAAAGAATGCTTTTATATCAGAGCCTGGTGTTGATCATAGTGTTTTTAAATTTGAAAAAAAATTTGAAAGTGATGGAAAAGTAAAGTTTTTATACGTTGGCAGACTTGAACCTGGTAAGAATGTTGAGTTATTGTTAACAGCGTTTGAAAGTAATTGCGATTCTAATTGTCGACTTTATATAGTTGGTTCTGGAACATTAGAAACCGAATTAAAATCTCGATATCAAGATGATAATATTATCTTTTTAGGTACCAAAATTAAAGATGAACTAAGTGAACTGTATAGTCAGGCTGATTTTACAATACTACCAACATATTATGAAGGTTTTGGTCAGGTTTTGATTGAATCTCTTTGCTGTGGCACAAAAGTTATTGGCTTTGATTCGAGTATTTCGAACACTGCAATAACACAAATTATTAAAGATGATAATTATGGATTTCCAATTATGAAGTTGGGAGAAAGTGGTATCACATCTGTTCTAATAAAAATAAAAAATGAAAAGCTTTATAAGTATGATAAGAGCTATGTCTCTAAAATATCGGCGTTACGTTTTTCATGGAAAAAATTCTGTAATGAATTAATTAATATAAAATCCAGAGGTTAACCTTTGTTATTCAGGTATGTTCTTTTTAATTTCAGTCCTTTTTTGAAAAGGATATTTTTCTTTAATAGTACGACATACCAGATATTTACATATCTACCAGTTTTATTATTACTTAGTACCAAGGTTAGTATTAGATCAATAATCTTTCTCATAATCATTTCAATTTTATCTGTAACATATTTCTATATAACAAATAACTATGAAATAATTAGTATTTTATTTATATTTGTGTTGCTTGTGTTTAAACCAGCATTCAAAGGAATTGAATTCGACAGCTTTTTTAAAAAGTTTTTTATGTTCTTTTTAATTAGTTTTGGTTATGGTGTTTATCAAATGACATTTGGTTACCTTCCATTTGAAATGGCTTGGATTAGATCAGGAGTTGGTGCCGTTAATGAGGCAGGTTACTTCGTAAATGATGGTATGCGCCCTTTTTCTTTTTATTCTGGAATACCTGAGTTTGCATTCATTTGTTCAATATTTTGTTATTGGTCATTCCAAAGAAAGCAGAACCTTCTGTGTTTTGTTTTCTTTTTAATGTTGTTTTATATTGGTTCAAGAGGGGTTATTGTCTCAACATCAATTGCTTTTTTAACAATGTTTATACTCAAAAATAAATTTTCTGGCTTCAAAGCCGTTTTTACCTCTTTGTTTTTCAACCTTGTTTGTTACCTGACTATTTTTTTTGCTTTTCCAATATTTATTAAGCCGTTATTAGTTGATGCTGGTAGAGTTGCTGTTTTCGGCACTTTTAATGCTAGGGTCGATATGGCTTTAGATTTATATTCACAATTTCAGTTTGACTTCTTTTGGCTAGGCTATGATAAGTTCCAGGCTACTACTGATAATATGTATATTAATCTTTTTGTAAATTATGGTGTTTGGGGTATTCTTGGGATACTTTTACTGTTTAAATGTTTTGCGTTTGATAAAAAATCTTCGTTCTTTGTCAGTTCAATGGTCGGGTATTCTTTATACGCTGATACATTTTATAGCTTATTTTTATTGTTGAATTTTTCGGTTTGTGTTTTTAGTTATGAAAAAAATAATTCTTGTAAGTAATTATTCTGGAAGTTATGGTTCAGAATTGATGTTAGAAAAGCTGTATTTATCATTAAAAGATAAATATGAAGTTAAAACATATCTAAATGAGGCAGTTCCTGTACCAGAAGAGTTCTCTTTATCTGTAAATTCTGTTGCTGGAAGATATAATGTAGTATCCAAAAAAAATAAAAGAGTATCATTTTATTCGTTATTGTTTTGGTTTAAAGTATTTAAAAAAGAAAGACCAGATCTAGTTATAGTCAACATATCGCTAATTCCAGAGGTTTTTTTTGTTACTAAACTCCTCAGGATAAAGTCGATTGTTTTTATTCGAGAAAGCTTAATAGATTACCGTAATTTTTTTTCCTTATATGAAAGGTATCTTAAATTATTTTGTGATCATGTGGTTAGTAACTCTCATTATACTAGTTCAATGTTTAGTAGGTTAGATTCTCCCGTGATACCTGATTGTATTTACTTACCAAAAGTGGCGGTAAAAAAACGCAATAAAGGAATTACTAAGATTGGATATTTAGGACGAATTAGTGCTAGGAAGGGCATTATCACACTACTAACTGCTCTTAATGAGAGTATAAGAGAACCTTTTGAATTGCATTTGATCGGAGATAAGTTATCAAATGATGTTTTATTTGAACACGAATATAGTACTCTTATAGATAATTTAAAGCTAAATAAAAACATCGTGATTGAGCATGGTTTTTCAATTAAACCGCTTGATATTGTTAGAAAATGTGATTTTATGGTCGCTCCATCAATATTGCCTGAGACGTTTGGACTCTCCGTTTTAGAGTGTTTGTCGGTTGGTGTTCCTATTATCGCGAGTGACGTTGGTGCATATCCTGAGTTAGTAACTATGCATAACGGTTTTACTTTTTTTTCTGGCGATAGTGTTGATTTAGGTAATAAGATCAAATTAGCTTTATCTTATGAAGGCGAGGATTACGCTAAACTTTCTAGTAACGCTATTTCATCTGCAAGTTCATTCGATTTTCCTGTTTATCGAGATAATATTTTAGGTTTTATAGATAATGCTTAGTATTGTTACAGTTTCACACGGTCACAATGATATGGTAAGTGACTTAATTTCTTCACTCGTTAAGTTTAGCTCTCCCGAGGATTTTGAATTTATTTTGATTGACAATCTAAATTCTTCTTTTTTTACAGATGAGTTACTTCTGTCTTTGGGTGTTGTTAATTTCAAGCTAGTGAAAAATATCACACCATTTTCATTCTCAATCAATAATAATATTGGTGTTTCTCTTGCTAGTCATGAGCACATTGCAATTATAAACCCTGATATACAGTTAATTGATAACAGTATGTTTGAATTCTTTAAAAAGGAGGCTCCTTTGCCTAAGGGGCTTTTTTACCCGAGTTTGTTGAATCCTGATTTAACTTATCAGGTACACGGCAAGGCTAAACCTAGCTTAATTAACCAAGCAAAGACCACTATTTTTAGTTTGTTTGGGGCTAAATCTGAATCACCAAAAGGTAGTTATTGGTACTTTGGCGCAGCAATATTGTTGAATAAGAGCTTTTTTTATGAGATTGGTGGTTTTGATATTAGATTTCCTATGTATGCAGAAGATACAGAGCTTTGTGATAGAGTTAGAAAACAAGGTAATAAAATAGAATTATTGGATGATTGTCGCTTAGTTCATGGTTTAGGAGGGGATTCAAAGGGGAAGTATTTATTTAAAGCAGTTATTTCAAATTTATATTTAAGATATAAAATGTATAAAAATGTTGATAGCTTTAAAGATTAGAATCATTAATTTATTAATAGTACAATAATTATAATTGCATCTAATTATTGGGGTTGGTATCACCTTATGAGTTGTTTTTAGCTCTTTGTAGGGTGTTAGCCGGCCAAGTAATGATAAGGCTCGAAGAATAACTTACATATAATTTAAGAAACTATTAGGGAATCACCTTTGGTTTAGGAAGTGTTTCTTAGATATAGTCGGTGTAAATAAAGAAGTCATGTGACTATATGACAGCCCCAAGATGAGAAAAACATAAACACTGCCTCTATAGAATAGCTGATAGCGCGAAATTCCCTTTCTAGAGTATTATAAAGCAAGATGATCTTTTAAATAACTGGATGATGTTTATATTTTGACATTTTTTCGTTTTAATTTAAGAATATATAATTATATCTGATTAGCTTTTGTATCCTCTTAATTAGCAATATTTCTTTTTATCTTGTAACTAAAATAGTCAGTGAGCCCTAAGGGTTGATTCTTAGTTAATTATGTATTTAAAGCGAGTTTGGATTTTCGACTATAGCGATATTTTGATTATTATTTTGAACGCTCTTAATTCGATGGGATAGTACGTTTAACAACAAATTTTATGATTTAAAATAAACAGGAGTTACTTTGAAATTAACACAGCTAGAATCACTTAGAGGCGCTATGGCCTTATGGGTGTTCGTCAGTCATGCTCTTCCTTCTGCTGGAATTGATCGTGATAGTGCCAATTTATTCTATAAATTATTCCTTAGTGGAGGTCTTGCTGTAGATGTATTTATAATTCTTAGTGGCTTTGTTATTACTCTAACATTAAATAAGCAGTATCTGGCTAATACTTATACTTATATAGATTATATAAAAGCCAGATTTTTTAGAATATTTCCTATATTGTTTGTAACTACGATTTTTGCTGCACTACTCATAAATGTTTCTATCTCAGCACTAGAAACTTTACCATGGGAAATTAAGCAGAATTTTACCAGGTTAGAATATTTAGATGCATCACGCAGTAATATTTATACTCATATAGTTGCTCATATGAGTATGATGCACGGTGTTTTAGATTTTATTCTACCTTACTCTTCATATTCGATTAATGGTCCCGCGTGGAGCATATCACTAGAGTGGCAGTTTTACTTAATTGCCCCTTTTATTATTGGCGTTATTTTTAAAAACAAAATTGCTTGCAGACTTACAACATTTGTTGTTGTTGTAGCTGTTTTTATGACTTTTATCAGGTATTTCTATAGTTATCCGTCTTTCTTACCTAATAAAATTGAGTTTTTTATAGTTGGTATTTTTTCATATTTAATATATGAAAAGTTTAAAAATACTGCAATTGCATTGCATTATTTTATTATTTTAATCTCTGTTGTGTTTTTATTGACAAAATCTATTCCATTGTTTATTTGGAGTTTGTTTCTTTGGCTTATCTTAGACAGCAGTAGTACATTATCTAGAAGAGTTTCATGTCTTGTTAATATCCATATTTTCCAATCCTTTGGGAAGATGTCTTATTCATTCTATTTGATTCATATGCCTGTAATATATTTGTCTATGTATGGGATTAACTTGTATTTTACAAATTTATCTCAAATGGATTACTTGTTGTGCTTATTGTTTTCATCATTTTCGATAACATTGTTAATATCTTATTTTTTATATGAATATGTTGAAAAATCGTTTATTAAAATAGGAAAAAAAATCAAACTTAACCGAGGTTCAATTTGATTTTTATTTGATAGTGGCTGTTTTTTTAGCAAAGCATATTATGCAATCGAATAAGTAACAGCCTCTACAGGGAAGACAAAACACTTAAACAGGCACGTTATCCAAGTTATGGTTGTCTAGCGTGTGACTGCTTTGTCTTTTTAAGACCCTAAGTGACATGATGATTTCTCAAGATCAGCTTATGATATTTGCTTGCTCGGATACGGTACAAAGAGTAATGGGTTAACTACATGAAATGTATGCTGGATAGCAATGTATTATGAAAGAGTACGTAATCAACTTGAAAGCGTCTGTTCGAAGGATACTCCGTTTTCTTGAGATACTTATAACGTAAGTAAATCTAAGCCTGAGGGTGTTTTGAAGCTGATAGAGCTTTGTTCATATACTCAGATAAAGATTTGAAGAAACGTGAATGTAAACCTATAAAAGCGGTGGTAATTCTAAAGAATACTAGGTACTAGTGCTGGCTGTAAGAGGCTGGAGGGATATATTTTGAATCGCTATTATCTGATGAGATAGAGGGGGCGTAAAGGTAAGCTTGAAAAATATAATGCTCTCTGTATCGATGGTCATACACCTTAAATCAGTTAGTGTTTAAATAACTCAATATATCTCTTGGTATTAACGTTATTGACCAAGGGGGTTCATGTTTAGAACGTGAACCCCTACTACTGCTGAAACAAGAAATGGATTTAGCGATTTCATAGCTCGTAGCAAAATATCTTGATTGGAATTTGTATATGAGCGTTACGGATAGCTTAACGAAAATTAAGTCTTCAATAACAGTGAAAGGAAAAATCGCCAATAAATAATTTATTGCCTACGGACTCTCGGATTCTAGTATATTTCTCTAATTAGTACTTAATATGCTTTATTAGGTGATTTTTTACAACGTTTAACCCATCCCGTAATACGCCATACATAGCTCATTGCAATTGCATACCCTAAAAAGCAAATGATGAATAAGGTGAACATAGTTCTTTCTGAAATACCATGTATTTCTCCGTAAATACCAAACCCAGCAAAAACACCAGCGATAAGGCATATGATAGCTAGTGTTTGCCTAGGGGTGCAGCCTAGGCGCTGGAAAATGTGGTGCAAATGTTCCCTGTCTGGTTTAAACGGTGAGTCACCACGACGTACGCGCCTAAACATAATGGCTGCCATATCCATTAGTGGGATGGCGATTAACCAAAGTGCAGTGATCGGTCTCATCAGTATCTCTGAGGATTCTTGGCTAGCGCCAAGCAGTAGCCAAATAACGGTGAATCCAATCATCATGCTCCCTGCATCGCCCATAAAGACTTTACGCTCCCGCCCCAAGATGCCTAAATTCATCAGGATGTAAGGGATAATAGCGACAATAAATACAACACATAAATAAGCTAACCCGTGCTGGCTGTCGACCTTTAGTAAAACCGCAATTGCAGCAAAAGTCACAATCGCAAGACCACCTAAGAGTCSATCAATACCATCTACCATATTGAAAGCATTAATAGCTCCAATAACAGCAAGAATGGTAATAATAGGGCTCAATAAGCCTAAATGAATGTCTCCAAAACCAAAGATATTACCAATGTTTTCCAGTTGGATATCCGCAAAACATATCATTGCAATGGAAAGAACTGCTTGGACTGCCAGCCTGATTTTAAAGCTGATATCGAATTTGTCATCCAGTGCGCCAACTATAATTAAAGCTGCGATACATGAAAGAAATAAGTAACTATGTGGGATGATATTGGGGTTAGAAGCAATGTACTGTCCTATTGAGAGGCAAATTGAAATCCCTCCGACAAGTGGTACTGCTCCTGTGTGCAGTTTACGTGCGTTAGGCTTATCCACAAGACCTATAGACTTCGCTACTTTACGCATAAGAAATAATGATGTAAAAGAAAAAAAGCCAACAAAAGAAAGTTCTAAAAGCATGTTTAACTCTAGCCAATGATTATTAGTATTTTAAATGTAATAATCATACGTGAAAAACGTTGCGATGTACATTGAGTTGATTATGATTTGGTCATTTCATAATTGACTTTATATATCCTAGACCTATATTGATTATTGTAATTATATTGTGATACTCACTATTAACAGACCGTTATAATATAAGTTATGTCTGAAAATACAGATTTTAAATCGGAGAAGAATTGTCTGTATTTTGAACTATGCTCCTGATTAGTATGTGGATAAACAGGCAGGAAACTGGTCTTGCACATAGTCTTTATTGAGGGGGGGGGGCGGGGCAATCAATGAAAATTTTAGTGACCGGTGGTACTGGTTATATTGGCAGCCATACTTGTATTCAAATGATTGAAGCGAGTATCACGCCCATCATTTTAGATAATCTCTACAACAGTAAGTTAATGGTGTTAGAGCGCGTGAATCAAGTGGCTGGCATTACGCCTGTTTTTTACCAAGGTGACATTCGAGATCCTGCGATTTTACAAACCATTTTTTCTGAGCATGACATTGACGGAGTGATCCACTTTGCGGGTCTTAAAGCTGTGGGTGAATCGGTTGAAAAGCCATTGATGTATTACGATAACAACGTGTCGGGTACGTTAAACCTAGTCAGTGAAATGGATAAAGCGGGCGTAAAGAGCATCATCTTTAGTTCGTCAGCGACGGTCTATGGCGATCCTGCTTCTGTGCCTATTCGGGAAAATTTCCCAACATCAGCAACCAACCCATACGGTCGCAGTAAGTTGATGGTCGAAGAATGTTTAACTGATTTCTATAAAGCGAACCCAGAGTGGAGCATTACACTGCTTCGTTACTTCAACCCTGTGGGCGCGCATGAATCGGGCTTACTTGGTGAAGATCCGCAAGGTATTCCAAATAATCTTCTGCCGTTTGTCGCGCAGGTTGCGGTCGGTCGCCGTGAAAAGCTTGGTGTTTTTGGCGATGATTATCCAACACCGGATGGAACGGGCGTACGTGATTATATCCATGTGGTTGATTTGGCTGATGGCCATTTAGCGGCGTTAAATAAAGTGGGCAGCCAGCAAGGTTTGCATATCTTTAACCTTGGTACGGGACAGGGCAATAGCGTACTTGAAATGGTTGCCGCGTTTGAGCAAGCTTCAAATCGTGCTGTGCCTTATCAAGTGATGCCACGCCGCGCCGGCGATATAGCGGAGTGCTGGGCAGACCCAAGTTACGCGGAAGAAGTTCTGGGTTGGAAAGCAACGCGTTCATTGCAAACCATGGTGGAAGATGCGTGGCGCTGGCAATCGAATAATCCAGAAGGGTACAAGTAGTCGGTTACATACGTATTATTTGCTTAAAGGGCTAGGTATTTATTACCTAGCCCTTTTGTGTTTTTGACTAGAAAATTAAAATTTACTCATAGAGAGGCGAGTGGTAATGAGCGCTGTAATATTCTGAATCAATTTAGCGTGGTGATAAATCGATGCTTGGTGACTTTTCTTTCACTCAAACCTTGTATAATTTTCCTAGTTTTAGTTTGAAGATTTTTTTCACTATCCGCCGCGGGTTTAGGCAGATAAAATACGATCGAACCTCTCACCTTTTTAAGTAATGACTCTTTATGCCAATTAATGATATTTCGATAGCGTCTAATAAAGGTTCTCGTAAGTTCGGGCTTTCACATCTACGCCTTTTCTCTATTGTTTGTCAGTTAGCTTTACTGTGTGTGCTTGCTGGTATTTTTTATCTATCTCTTACACCTAATTATTCTGCGACGATCATGAGCTTTGATGGCGCCGATAAAATTAAACATGCCTATGCGTATTTTGTTCTAGGGCTGGTGGCCTTTGCTGCGGTTCCAAGGCGTTATTTTGTATTTACGTTAGTGGGTTTTTGGGCTATGAGCGGTGGTATTGAGCTATTACAAGGGGCTCAAGCTACGCGTCATGCCTCTTTCTATGATTGGCTCGCGAACTTAACGGGCTTAACTATGGCGTACTTAGTCGCGTTTATGTATCAAAAGAGTCGGTCTACTGCTTAAAGAAGGCTTGTCTGGTTCGCTTTATTCGAATTGCTAGTCATATAAAATAACGGCTAAGAATCACCTTATCATGAAGGAATAAATAGCCTCACGCTGTTCATCAAATGATGCTTTTTTTCATATCTTGTCATCCTACCTGCCACCTTTCTTGATCTTCCACTACAGTTTTGACTGTAAACTGTAGTAAAATTACGCTAATTTGTTTTTATACCGATTTATTTTGAATTGAACGAGGTCAGTCCTATGTCAGCTAAGAAGCCAATGGCTCTAGTGATCCTTGACGGTTACGGTTACCGTGAAGACAACCAAGACAACGCAATTGCGAACGCAAATACGCCAGTTTTAGATGGTCTTATTGCAAGCCAACCAAACACTTTAATCTCAGCTTCTGGCTTAGATGTAGGTCTACCTGATGGTCAAATGGGTAACTCTGAAGTAGGTCACACTAACATCGGCGCTGGTCGTGTTGTGTATCAAGATCTTACTCGTATCACTAAGTCGATTGCTGACGGCGAATTCGCTCAAACCGAAGCGCTAGTTAATGCTGTCGATAAAGCGGTTAAAGCGGATAAAGCGGTTCACATCATGGGGCTTATGTCTCCAGGTGGCGTTCACTCTCATGAAGACCACATCTACGCTGCTGTTGAAATGGCTGCTGAACGTGGCGCAGAAAAAATCTACCTACACGCTTTCCTAGATGGTCGTGATACACCGCCGCGCAGCGCTGAAAACACGCTAGCACGTTTCCAAGCGCTATTTGCAAAGCTTGGTAAAGGTCGTGTTGCTTCTCTAATTGGTCGTTACTACGCAATGGACCGTGACAACAACTGGGATCGCGTTCAAGAGTCTTACGACCTTCTTACACAATCGAAAGCAGAATTCACGTTTGATACTGCAGTTGCAGGTCTTGAAGCGGCTTACGCTCGTGACGAAAATGATGAATTCGTGAAAGCGACTGAAATCAAAGCGGAAGGTGAAGAGTCTGCAGCTATCGTTGATGGCGATGCGGTTATCTTCATGAACTACCGTGCTGACCGTGCTCGTGAAATTACTCGCGCATTCGTACCTGATTTCGATGGTTTTGCTCGTAACGTATTCCCAGCGATCGATTTCGTGATGCTGACCCAATACGCAGCAGACATTCCACTTCTTTGCGCATTCCCACCGGCCTCTCTAGAGAACACATACGGTGAATGGCTATCAAAAGAAGGTAAAACGCAGCTACGTATTTCAGAAACTGAAAAATACGCGCACGTTACTTTCTTCTTCAACGGTGGTAAAGAAGACGAGTTTGAAGGCGAAGAGCGCCAACTTGTTGCTTCTCCAAAAGTAGCAACGTACGACTTGCAGCCAGAAATGAGCGCGCCAGAGCTAACAGATAAGCTTGTTGCTGCAATTAAAGGTGGCAAATACGATGCTATCGTTTGTAACTACCCGAACTGTGACATGGTTGGTCACACTGGTGTTTACGATGCTGCAGTGAAAGCAAGTGAAGCACTAGATGAGTGTATTGGTAAAGTAGTGGCTGCGATTAAAGAAGTCGATGGTCAATTGCTTATCACGGCTGATCACGGTAACGCTGAAATGATGGTTAACCCAGAGACAGGTGGCATCCACACTGCTCACACTAACCTTCCTGTTCCGCTTATCTACGTAGGTAACAAAGACCTTGAGTTTAAAGAAGGCGGTAAGCTTTCTGATTTAGCACCAACTATGCTATCTCTATCTGGTATTGATATCCCGGCAGAAATGTCTGGTGATGTACTAGTAAAATAATGAACGCATAATCGTTCATTATGCTGTCGCTTCGATGGCTTAATATTATGTAAAGCCCTGCATTTTTATGCGGGGCTTTTTTATTTCTCTGAGTTTTTCTTCTCGAAGTTTAATAACCACTCTTTGCGACTCATGCCTCCGGTATAACCCGTTAAAGTGCCATTTGCACCAATCACACGGTGGCATGGGATTACGATGCTAAAAGGGTTCTTTCCATTTGCCCCGCCAACCGCTCTTACCGCTTTGGCGTTTTCCATGCGTTTTGCTTGCTCGCCATAACTAATGGTTTCTCCGTAAGGTATGGTTTGTAATGAAAGCCACGCCGCTTCTTGAAATGACGTGCCTTTAGAAGAGAGAGGCAAGTCAAAGGCTGTACGAGAGCCTGAGAAGTATTCATCAAGTTGCTTGGTGGCTTGCTCGCATAGTTTATCTGGGTTTTCAGTAATGGGTTCTTCATGGTTTATATGGTCAATTTCGATGATGGCATCGCCATTACTGATAATCACCATGGTGCCAATAGGTGCCTGATAAACGGCAGTAAAAGTATTCGTGTTCATTGGTTACCTTGGATATTTTAAATGTGAGAGTGGGCAGTGCTCTCGTTTCACTTTTTTGAATCGCGTATTTTCGCTGTAAGGTCACTCAGCTAAGGCTGCTTTTCGCTCTCTAACTGCAAATAAATAACCTGAAACCCCTCCGGTAATATTGCCTAACGCGATACCAATGAAGAGTCCTTCAATGCTGTATAGATAACTGCCCAACCAAGCAAAAGGTAGGGTGAAAATGAACAGCCGCATGAAGCTCCACTGGAAAGCTTTTAAAGGCTGATGCATGGCGTTCAGCCCACTGACTAACATCATCACAATGCCTTGGAACCCATAACTAAAAGGTACAACCAACAGGTAATGCCACAATAGATCTCGAACGGTTTCTTCTTGAGAAAATAGGGCAGCAAGTGGAATGCTAAGTGGTACCATCATCAAAAAGATCAATGCTTGGAAGAGTAATGAAAACCGCATGCTTATAAACAAGCCTTGAAAGCTACGTTTAGGGTTATTCGCCCCAAAGTTTTGCGCCATAAAAGGCGTGAGCACAGAGGTCAAAGACATGAGAACCAAAATCAGAATGGACTCAATACGCTGCGCAGCACCATAAGCGGCGACCGCTTCCGTACCGTGTTTAGCGAGCATCATCATAATTATCGCGCCAGCTAATGGGTTCATCGCATTAGATAATGCCGCAGGTGTGCCTATTTTTAAGATAGTACGCCAGTCGTTGATGATTTCATCAAAGCGTGGCAAAGCCAGTAATTTTTCACGCTTGATGAGTACATAGAGCGATCCGCAAAGCGCTCCGAACCAACTGAATCCACTGGCAATGGCGGCACCTTGAATACCCAGTTCGGGAAACGGACCGTAACCAAAGATAAGTAATGGATCGAGAATGCCATTGATGAATCCTGCCAACATCATGATCTTAGCGGGTGTTTTAGTATCCCCTGTGGCTCGGATTGCACTGTTTCCCGCCATTGGGATCACCAATAACGGAATAGTGATATACCACACTTGCATGTATTGCTTAATGAGTGGAATAAGGTCGGGCTCGGCACCTAGTAACGAAAACAGCGGCTCAATGCTATAAAGCCCAAGAGTCGATGCGAGAATGACTAAGGTGACGGCCAATAACAAACCATGAGTGGTAAAACGAGCAGCATTTGCGGAATTGCCTTGCCCTAAAAGTCGCCCGATACAGGCAGAGATGCCGACGCCAATGCCCATCGTAATGCAGTTTACCGCGAAGGTGACGGGGAAGGTAAAGCTGATCGCCGCCAGGGCTTGTGTGCCGAGCAGCGAAATAAAGAAAGTATCGATGAGATTAAACATCAAGATGGCGATCATGCCGAATACCATCGGAACGGTCATCGTTCTTAATGTTTCAGGTATGGGAGCGGTGAGTAAGCCATGCTTATCTTGCATACTGGTGACCTAACTGCATACTTTGTGAGCCCAACATATCGAAACCATCTAGAACAAAAACGTAGGATACAGGAAGCACTCTTCAGCTCCTAGAAGCAGAGTGTGAGAGTGAACACGCCTTTTCGTTAAATTAATCACACTTTTTCCGTTGCTCCCCCTTGGGATCTAGTGGTTTCTCCCCAACATACTTTACTAATCACATGCCAATATCGGCACTTATCAAATTAAATGGAAATTATCAGGAGAGACGACCAATGAATATCCGTCCATTACACGACCGAGTTATCGTTGAACGCCAAGAAGTTGAATCTAAATCTGCTGGTGGCATTGTCCTAACTGGCTCTGCTGCTGAGAAGTCGACACGTGGTACGATCCTAGCGGTAGGTAAAGGTCGTATTCTTGAAAACGGTAGCGTACAAGCGCTAGATGTTAAGGTTGGCGATACTGTTATTTTTGCAGAAGGCTACGGCACTAAAACTGAAAAAATCGACGGTAAAGAAGTTCTTATCATGTCTGAAAACGACATCATGGCGATCGTAGAGTAATCCGCGCCACATATATTGAACTGACTGAATAAAGAATTTTAAAGGAAATTAAGATGGCTGCTAAAGACGTTAAATTTGGTAATGACGCACGTATTAAAATGCTAGAAGGTGTAAACGTTCTGGCTGACGCTGTAAAAGTAACGCTAGGTCCTAAAGGTCGTAACGTTGTTTTAGATAAATCATTTGGCGCACCAACAATCACTAAAGATGGTGTTTCAGTTGCACGTGAAATCGAACTTGAAGACAAGTTCCAAAACATGGGCGCACAAATGGTTAAAGAAGTGGCTTCGCAAGCAAATGATGCGGCGGGCGACGGAACAACAACAGCAACAGTATTGGCTCAATCTATCATTGCTGAAGGTCTAAAAGCGGTTGCTGCTGGCATGAACCCAATGGATCTTAAGCGCGGCATCGACAAAGCAGTTATTGCTGCAGTTGAAGAGCTAAAGAACCTTTCTGTTCCATGTTCAGACACTAAAGCTATCGCGCAAGTAGGTACTATTTCTGCGAACTCTGATTCAACAGTGGGTAACATCATTGCTGAAGCGATGGAAAAAGTAGGTCGTGATGGCGTTATCACGGTTGAAGAAGGTCAGGCTCTACAAGATGAGCTAGACGTAGTTGAAGGTATGCAGTTCGACCGCGGTTACCTATCTCCTTACTTCATTAACAACCAAGAAGCGGGTTCTGTTGATCTAGAAAGCCCATTCATTCTTCTTATCGACAAGAAAGTATCAAACATCCGTGAACTTCTTCCGACTCTAGAAGCGGTTGCTAAAGCATCTCGTCCACTTCTAATCATCGCTGAAGATGTAGAAGGCGAAGCTCTAGCAACTCTAGTTGTGAACAACATGCGTGGCATCGTTAAAGTAGCCGCTGTTAAAGCGCCTGGTTTCGGTGACCGTCGTAAAGCAATGCTTCAAGATATCGCTATCCTAACTGGCGGTACTGTGATCTCTGAAGAGATCGGTCTAGACCTTGAGAAAGTAACGCTAGAAGACCTAGGTCAAGCTAAGCGCATTACTATCACAAAAGAAAACTCAACTATCATTGATGGTGCGGGTGATGAAGTGATGATCAAAGGTCGTGTTGCTCAAATTCGTCAACAAATCGAAGATGCGACGTCTGACTACGACAAAGAGAAACTTCAAGAGCGCGTAGCTAAACTAGCTGGCGGTGTTGCAGTAATCAAAGTTGGCGCAGCAACTGAAGTTGAAATGAAAGAGAAGAAAGACCGTGTTGAAGATGCACTTCATGCGACTCGCGCTGCTGTTGAAGAAGGTGTGGTTGCTGGTGGTGGTGTTGCACTTATCCGCGCTGCGTCTAAAGTTGCTGGTCTTGAAGGCGACAACGAAGAGCAAAACGTAGGTATCCGTGTTGCACTACGTGCAATGGAATCACCAATTCGTCAAATCACTAAGAATGCTGGTGATGAAGAATCGGTTGTTGCTAACAACGTTCGTGCTGGTGAAGGTAACTACGGCTACAACGCGGCTACTGGCGAATACGGTGACATGATTGCAATGGGTATCCTAGATCCAACTAAGGTAACGCGTTCTGCACTTCAGTTCGCAGCATCAGTTGCAGGTCTTATGATCACAACAGAAGCTATGATCACTGATAAGCCTCAAGATTCAGCTCCTGCAATGCCTGATATGGGTGGCATGGGCGGTATGGGTGGCATGGGCGGTATGATGTAATCCTCCCATAGGCTAACCATTTATACTGGCTACTTAAATCAAAGCTGACAGTATAGATAAGCTTATATGAATAGAAACCGAAGCAGTGATGCTTCGGTTTTTTTATCTTTATTATCTAATATTCGTATTTTGTTCTATAAAAAATTGCGCATGCTTGAAACGGTGTTTATATTCAAAAGGCAGTTATGACATTGGTCTAACATGGATGGCTGTTATATAAAGCAAAATAACTATCTGATTGATAATTAAAATATCATCGAATTCAAATAAGTCAGTGGAGACTCCCAATGAAAAAATTACTTTCAGTTCTAGCGATATCTACCGCAGTAGCAGCACCGGTAGCAATGGCATCTACGCCAGTTATGTTTTCGTCAGTGAATGATTTTAATGCACCGGCAGAAAGTAAAGTGTCAGGAGTGCGTGTCGCTGCACTTCATGGTCAAGTTGATGAAGTGAAAGGGTTAGATCTCGCAATTGTGGGCATGTCTGAAACGCAAAAAACCACAGGTGTAAACCTAGGCTTCTTTGGTGCATCAAAAGTAAACCAAGAAATGACAGGTGCATCACTGGGCTTTTTTAACTGGAATACAGGTAAAGCAACGGGTCTTAACCTTGGCGCAGTAAACATTACTAACGATGTACAAGGTGCCAACGTGAGTTTCGTTAACTATTCTGAAGGTGACACTATGGTGGATGTTGGCGCTGCGAATATCTCAGAAGTATCGACGGTTCAGGTGGGTGTATTTAATAAGACGACCAAAATTGAAGGTGTGCAAGTGGGGCTGATTAACTGTGCCGATAACGGCTTTTTCCCTTGTTTCCCTATTATAAACTTTGCGAAGTAATTGATAAGTAAGACAGACTTTTTATACCAAGCTTAGTTATACAAATTTCTGCTATAGAAACTGTATTATAATATTTCGATTACAACAGCTCAGAGATGTTTCTGGGCTGTTTTTCTATGTGCTTTATATGATTGAAGAATAAAGGCTACTTTCTACTTTTCCCTTTCCTCATCCATTTTTGATGGACGCCTCTACGCAGGCTCTGAAAGCTATTTTCAACTTTATCAACACCGAGCAAGATAGAAAGCATCAACAGAGTGATCAAAATAGATTGCTGTAAATGATTCAGTGCGATCATCATGCCTAAAGCCGCTAATACCCAAATAATGGCAGCAGAAGTGACACCATGAATTTTGCCATTTAGCGTCATCATCACACCAGCCCCTAAGAAGCCGACACCTGTAATGATCTGACCAAGTACTCGAGCTTGATCTAAGGAGTTCGGGGACAAACTAATAGCCATCGTTAGGAAGAAATACGTGCCCATGATAATTAGGATGGACGTTCTTATTCCTACTGGTTTTCCTCGGGTCTGTCTTTCAATCCCAATTAGTGCACCACATAGCATGCAAGTGGCTAAAGCCGCCCAGCTAAAAGGGGTGAGATCCAATAATTGTTCAATCGATAGCGACATAGTCTCCTCCAAAGGTCAGCCATTAACTTGTAGCAATAAGAAAATGGGGGAGTATGCAGATATTAGACCCGCCTATCGAACAAAAAATTTTAATCCAGACGATTAAATGACAGTTTTCTCTTTGAGGGAATTTCCGTACTTTAAGCCGTTTTTTCGGTTTTTAAGTTGTATTTACTAGTGGTTTTAGCTTGTTTCATGACTTATGAAGAACTGAAATCATATGCCTCTTTTCTTGTTGATAAAGTTCGCAGAGTTAATGTATTTGTTTGATATATTTGTGGAATAATGGGCTAATCTTATTTAAAAGCTTAATAGAAAGCCTGAGGCTGATCATTGATGGATTTAGTTACCCGATTATTAACTATATTATTGCTGCTAGTAAGCTTTTCAAGTTGGTCACTCGAGCTTGAATACGGTCGTTATAACGTAAATGCTTATTCACATGCTGATTGTATTGATACCGTTTGTCGAATCGATTTTGAAGAAACCTATGCTTCAACTCCAGCAGTCTTTTTTATGGATACAGTCGGCTTTCAAAATGAAAAAGATGCTCCCTCAGCAATTAGGATCTTAACCGTCACTGATACCTACGTTGAGTTTGAACAACAGTATCCGCCAAATTCAAGAGCTCCAGCGGATATGGAGCAAGTACCAATGATGGTCATTGATTATTTAGTTATCGAACATGGTGTGCATGATTTCGATGGCGTCAAAGTCCTCGTAGGTTCTGTTAATACTGCTCGCTACAGAACTAAAATTAACAACTCTGACCCTACTAATAATAGGGACAGTAGGGTCAGAGCACGTTATGCAACTGAATCTTCGAATGAGATACTTTCTTTTTCAAGTATTCCTGCGATCTTGCACCAAGTCCAAACGGTGAATAACCCAGATGATTTATGGCTTACCTCTGTTGTTCCTAGAGTAACGAGGAACAATTTTGATATTGCGTTAGAGCGATTAGAAATAGATGGTAGAAAGTCTTTAGCGAATCGAGATTATCCCCAACAACCAGAAGAAATTGCTTACCTTGCTGCCGTAGGGCAAGGAGAAAAAGATGGCATAAAATTTCAAATCAGAAACCAGCAAACGTCTAGTTCACTAAGTTCAAGTAACCCAGTTACTCAAGGCTGTGAAACTTTTGCAACTTATGATGAGCTTGATGTTGTCCCCGTTATTATAGGAAAGATGAATTCAAGACAAGGTAATAATGGTGCCTTTGTTCGACGATGTCGGCTTGAAACTGCGCGGGCGAGCTTTATGGTTGATGAAGATCAGGACCTTGACTCTGAGCGAGGCCATGTGGCAGAACGAATTGGTTTTATTTTGTTTGAAGTTCCGTTTGAAGTGAATCAATGTACTCAGTTTACTGGGGCAGCTCAAACTTGGAGCTCTGATGGTGAGATTGACTTGGGCACTAGTGTCATTATTGAGGGTTCTGTTCCTGATGGTCGCGTGGGATTTGATAATTTGACTCAACCTGATTGGGGAAGCGGAAACCCTAAGTTCTGTGATGGTTATCGATGTGCCACTGACTCGTCATTAAAAGTCCCCCAATACAATTTTGCTTCTTACACTCCGGGTAATGGTGTATTGAACCCTGCCGATGGGGATGTACTTGTTCCTGGTCAGTACAAAAAAATTAGCATCAAAGGTGGTAGAACGGTCACGTTGAGCAGCGGTGATTATTTTATGGAGGACTTTCTAGTAACCGGAGGAGCAACCGTTCTTGTAAGAGGTGACGTCAGAATCCATTCTCATAAAATAGAGTTGTCAGGAGATTCCTCGGTTAACTACAGCACTGCAGGGGGAGCTGTAACAACGACTCCTAATCAATTGCATTTGATATCTCACGGTATAGACACAAACGTCGACTATTTAAATTTGAACAATAATAACTCGGTTAAGAATGGGGTTTATGTCTCAGGTTCGGCAAAAGCGGCGGCATTTATAATTTCAGAATCACTTATTGATATCAATGGAGGGCAGAGTATTGTTTATGGCGCTGCAGCTTCATTATATTTAAAAATGTATAACACTGGACAGCTACTCGGTGACATTTCCAGTTGTAATGAAGTGTCAGTACAAGAAATGCTTATTAGCCCTACTTCAGCTTCAGAAATTATTGATAGTGCCGTTGCCGTAACTTTTTCCATCGTGGATAGCGAAGGAGCGGTAGATAGTTCAGTCTATGGCAACCTTAACCTTACTCACTCTGGTGGTTCAGATGTTTGCTGGAAATCTTCGGAGGCTGGTGCTTGTATTTCAGATACCTCATCTGTCCCAATTTCAGCGGGTATTGTTACTTATTATTTATATTCAAGCGTTGAAGTTGATGTAAACATTACTGCTACTTGGGTTGAAAAGGACACGGTGACTGACAGTGCTGGAGTTTATTCTTTTGTAAATAACGGCTATGTCTTTGAACCAAGCCCTTTAAGAATGATAGCAGGGCAAGATACGACCGCCACGATTAAAGCCGTAGACAGTAGTGGGAATGTCATTACTGACTATGACGGAGCGAAAGTTTTATCGATAAGTGAAACTTCAAAGATAACCCCCTCCACAGGAACGTATGATGCAACACTATTAACTCAAAATGTAACGTTTATAGCTGGAGAAGCGCAAGTAACCGTTAATTATGTCGATGCGGGGCAAGTAAGCCTTTCGATACAAGAGGCTAGCGATGGGTTTAAGGGAGACATGCTTGTCTATTCAAGACCTCATACCTTTGCAATCTGTAATATCACCTCTACAGGGTTGAATGCTGGTTATAACGGTACTACGACTTCAGGTAATGGTTTCGCCAAAGCGGGTGAGTCATTTAGCGTGACGATTAAACCGGTTAGGTGGTTGGGTACCGCTATTTCTGGCGATAGCTCCGGAGATGGAGATAATGATGTTGTTGCAGATGCACTATGTTCTAAGAGTACGACTCCGAACTATTACACTGATGGAGCTTTGTTTGCTGGGGTTAACATATCTCATGCATTGCATACTCCATCAGGAGGTCAACCCGGAAATTTAGCTGGTGAAGCAACTTATAGCTTTGCTAATACAGGGCAGGCAAAAGATGGTCTCATCATTAATGGTTTGAGCTGGAGTGAGGTGGGTAGTTTATGGCTTCAAGCCGATTATTCTGACTATATGCTAGGTGCGGTAGAGCAAGGCGTTGCGGCTATTGGGCGTTTTTACCCAGATCACTTCTCACTAAAATCTGGTGTGGTAAATGAAGGGCAATCTGACTTCACTTATATGCTTCAAGGATATAGCGCTGCATTTGAAGTTGAGGCACAAAATGCTGCAGCAGCGGTGACTCAAAACTATGAGTCCTTTGCTTATGATATTTTCAATGCGAGCAACAACAACCGCATGACAATACAGCTTAAAGCTATCGATGCGAGTCAAACGTCACCTGCAGAAAATGATCTTACTAGCCGCATTGATATGGACTCGATAGCGACTGGTTGGGAATCTGATTGGTCTAGTGGTACGTTAGGTATTAGCGCTTCTACTTTGATATTCAATAAAATAGAAACATCATCTTCACCGTTAAAAACGACACCTGATGGACCGTATCGAGTACAAATGGGATTGGAAGTAAACTCAGGAAGTATAGATTGTGCCACGATAGGCTGCACCTATTTTGATAGCACCGACGCCTATCGAAATGACGGCTCAGGCGATAAAGATATTAGAACTTTGCCAGAAGAGTTGGATATGCGATACGGCCGAATGCGTATATCGAATGTTGGTGGAAACACAGCTTCCGAATTGCCGGTTCCGCTAACGGTTGAATATTGGGATAGTAATCGCTTTGAAACGAATACACTAGACGATGATAGCGCGTTTAATGGCGCTAATTATTGTAGGACAATTATTTGGTCTGAAGACGGAGCGTCATTAGCAAGTTTCTCTTCTGGGATGAATACTGTAGCCAATGGACTTAGCAGTAGCTTAATGGCTCAACAAAACCAAGTTGGTGATGCAGCACGGGAACAAGTTAAATTATGGCTGCGTATTGGTGAGGCACCTAGTACATTTGAAAACGGACAAAATTGTGTAGGTTCAGATTCTGGTGGGTTGGAGTACTTACATTACAATTGGGATGGCCGTGGGGATGAAAACCCAACTGCAGTTGTAACATTTGGTATCTACAGAGGTAATGATAGGATCATATTCCGTGGTGAACCTGGAATGTACTAAAAGCTTTTCCCCATGTAATGAATAAGTATTAATTCTTATTTTCGCTGTGCCTTTTTAGTGGCACAGCAAGTTCCCCAATGACTCACTCTAAGTGTAGATCGAGTGGCGTCTTACTGGTTCTGCCTCCAATCTCTCTGGTTAGCTTAGGCACTAAATAGCCAGAGACATTTTCAATCAACCCCGAGAACAAATGCTTGGCTTCCGTGTCTGGAATATAGAAGTGCGCCGCACCTTGAACTTTATCTAACACATGCATGTAATAAGGGAGCACTCCAGCAGAAAAAAGGCTTTCGCTAAGATCTGTCAGTGCTTCAACCGAATTGTTTATCCCTTTAAGCATGACTCCTTGGTTTAGGATAATTGCACCACTTTGTTTCAGTTTGGATAGTGCCCCTTTCAATTCTTGGTCGATTTCATTCGCATGATTAATATGGGTAACAAATACAACTTGAAGGCGAGTGCTTTCCAATGTTTCACAAAGCTCTGCCGTTATTCTTGCTGGTATTACAACGGGTAACCGGCTATGGATACGCAATGTATTGATATGAGGAACCGATTCTATAGCGCTGACTAACCAAGCCAGTTCGCTGTCTTTTGCCATTAGAGGGTCGCCACCAGATAAGATGACCTCATTGATTTCTGGGTGCTCTGCAAAGTATTGAATACTGTCTTTCCAAATCGATTTAGAGCCTTTGTTGTCTTGATAGGGGAAGTGCCTGCGAAAGCAATAACGACAGTTAATCGCGCATCCGCCTTTTACTATCATCAGAGCTCTATTCTTATATTTGTGCAGAAGCCCAGGCAGCGCATTATTTTGTTCTTCGAGTGGATCCGCTGAATACCCATCGTGCACTTCAAATTCTTCACTTAATGGTAGAACTTGACGCAACAATGGATCGTGAGGGTTGCCTTTCTCCATCCTCTCAACAAAACTTAGCGGAACTCGTAAAGCAAATAAGTTACGAGCGGCAAAACCTTGCTCCCATGGTGTTGGGTCAATTTCCAATGCTTTAAGCAGTTTTGTCGGGTCTGAGATCGCATTCGATAGTTGTTTGAGCCAGTTTTGCTCAACAGATTCGACTTTTCGGGTTATGATATGCGGCATTGAAATTAACTCAAAGATGTGGAAGAGAAAATCATGGCGTCAGTAAGCACCAATGAATTCAAGGGCGGTTTAAAATTCATGTTAGATAACGAGCCTTGCTCAATTATCGACAACGAATACGTTAAGCCAGGTAAAGGCCAAGCGTTTAACCGTGTAAAACTTCGTAAACTGCTGTCAGGCAAAGTGTTAGAGAAAACATTCAAGTCAGGCGAAAGCTTTGAACTTGCTGATGTTGTCGATATCGAATTAGGCTACCTATACAGCGATGGCGAATTCTACCACTTCATGAACAACGAAACATTTGAGCAAATCGCAGCTGACGTAAAAGCAGTGGGTGATTCAGCTAAATGGCTTGTTGAGAATGATGTTTGTACTCTAACGTTGTGGAATGATAACCCTATCACAGTAACTCCGCCAAACTTTGTTGAGATCGCAGTAACTGAGACAGATCCTGGTCTTAAGGGTGACACTCAAGGTACTGGTGGTAAACCAGCAACTCTAGCAACTGGTGCGGTTGTTCGCGTACCTCTATTCATCGCTATCGGTGAAGTTGTGAAAGTTGACACTCGTACTGGCGAATACGTTGGTCGTGTTAAGTAATCAATTTGATTACAACATGTAGCAATTACAGCTTTTGTAGAAACTGTTTCTTCAAAGTTATGGTTTATAAAGGTTTTGTTGTTAAGAAAGAAAGGTCACTTTGGTGGCCTTTTTTTGTTTTTGTCCCTTTTCTCAGTTTTGATTTTTTAATATATCTATTTATGTGATATTCGGCTAAATCTTATAAATTCCATGAATCTTTCGAATATTCCGTAATGTAATTATTTGTTACATTACCTGTGTTGGCGGTGCATTTTACCTATTCGATTTAACGACATCGTTCAACATAAAGGAAAAAATAATGGAAAATAGAAGCTTAGGACAAAGCCTTAAAGTAGATGAAAGACGTCAATTGCTACACCGTGGTTTAAAATTTGCAGTATTTGGAGTGCCGCTTTTGGCTCTCGGGCTTACCATTAACAGTTCAGTGTTAATGACAGATGCTGGTTATAGCTATGTTCACCAAAACAATATGACGGGTGAACTGGATGTATTCACGGAACCTGGTATTCACTTTCGCATGCCATTTTTATCAAAGATCACTCAGTATGATCAGGTGATCACGGTATCTTTTGGCAATAATATGGGAGAGGACTTTTACCAGAGGCTAGACCCAGTACAAGTTCGTTTTGCGGATACGTATATTGGACAAATCCCAGTCACATTCAGGTTTAAACTCAGTAATGACCCTGAAGCAGTGAAAAAAATGCACCGTGAGTTCCGTAATAACAGTAACTTGATCGATGCTTTATTAGTGAAGAATGCGCGTAATGTGACAGTTATTACCGCAACTCAATACACTGGCGAAGAATTTTTCCAAGGTGGTTTGAACCAGTTCAAATCTAAATTGGGCGACCAATTACGTGAAGGTATTTATTCGACAGAGCGTCGTCAGGTTGAAATTGAACAAATTGATTTAGCTCCCGTCGGAATACAGCAATCGAATGGCAATAAGCTAGAGAAAACCAAGCAGTTAGTGTGGAAAACGGTACCTATTACGGATAAGTCAGGTCATACGATTAGGCAAGAAAATCCGCTTCAGCAATATGGTATCCAAGTGACACAAGTAACGATTGGAGATCCTCAGCCAGAAAAGCAACTTGATCAGTTACTTGCGGATAAGAAACGCTTAGTTGCAGATCGAATTCGAGCGATTCAAGAGCAGGAAACGTCTAAAGCTCAAGCTGAAACTGAACAGTTACGTAAAGAAATTCAACGAACTCGTGAAGTGCAAGATGCTCAACGCCAAAAAGAGTTAGCCATTATATCTCAACAAAAAGATGTTGCGGTTGCTCGTCATATTGCGGAGCGTGAGATTGTTGAAGTCGAGAAAACAAAACATTTGGCTGAAGTTGAGAAAGAGAAAGAATTAGCGATGGCTGAAGCTAATTTGGCGATTCAAAAAGCGAATGCTCTATCGGCGGAATTTGAAGCTAAAGCGATCATTGCGAAAGGTCGCGCTGAAGCGACGATCTTGAAAGAAAAATATGCTGCACTGGGGGCGAACCGAGAGGTTTACCTTGCAGAGCTAAATCGTGATGTGGCAAATGTTTTGTACAATAATTTGCAAAACTTCAAAGTTGAAATGCCACAGAATTACGTAGGCGGAAGCAGTGATGGAGCTTTGAAAAGTAACCTGGATGTGATTACGGCTTTTGGCGCATTAGGTGTGATGGATCAAACTCAGAAAATTACGAAGCAATAACTTAATATTTGCTCATAAATAGAAAGGCTGACGATATTTCGTCAGCCTTTTTTATTAGAGCTTGTACTGAGTGTTATTAAATCATGAAGATGAAAATAACAGACAGCGCGCTAATTAAGCCTGCAAAGAAGTAGCAGCCTACTTTCCCTGCGACACCTGCATGGATCTTTAAGTCGTGCATACCATGATGTAAGCGGTGCATTGCATGCCACATAGGCAGTGCTAGCGTCCCGATAATGAATAGTGCACCAATAATGCTGGTGGCAAATTCAGACACACGCTCATAGCTCATTGCATCAGCATCAATGATTCCCATTGGAACCAAAATACCCAAGACTAAAATAGTGATAGGCGTGATCATGGCAAACCATGTACCACCTGCACCGAATAGACCCCACCAGATTGGTTCGTCTGAACGTTGAGGGTGCTTATTCACCGTATTACGGTCAACTTTGTAAGTACTGTTCATCAAATCGTCTCCTACACCACAACCAGAACAATAAGAGAGATAAACGCGACTGCTGCCCATTGGGTCAGTACGATGATTCGCTTATCAACCAGCTTGCCTTTCAATCGAATCGGCATTACTTGCGGCATCATGCTAAAAAAGGTTTGAGCATGAAGTAGGCTACCAGCAAGGGCAACAATATTAATGCCCACAACTAATGGATTTGCCATGAAAGATAGCCAACCTTGCCAAGCTTCTGGCCCTTTCACTAAACACCCCAAACCAAAGGTCAGGAATATAGTGAATAAGATCAAAGGCAAGACAGTCGCTTCTCGTAGCATGTAGAAGCGGTAGAACGGGTGATTACTCCACCACGTTCTTTTCATCTCACGAACATAAGGTTTACGATTGCTCATCTTACGCTTCCTCCGCCGATTTAACTGGTTTACCGTCTGGCTTAAACATTGAGATTACGAAGTCCATAGAAGAAGCGACTTTACCTTGGTTTACTGCGGCTGCTGGGTCTACCTTTTTAGGGCAAACGTCAGAACAGTAACCAACAAACGTACAGCCCCAAGCGCCATTCTCACCGTTGATCAATTCCATACGCTCAGCTTGACCGTTATCACGGCTGTCTAAGTTATATCTATGAGCAAGAGTAAGAGCCGCAGGGCCTATAAATTCAGGGTTTAGACCGAATTGAGGACATGCTGCGTAGCAAAGACCACAGTTGATGCAACCTGCGAACTGCTTGTATTTTGCCATTTGCTCTGGCGTTTGGATGTTCGTGCCGTCTTCTGGTGTACGATCATTACCAATGATGTAGGGTTTGATAGCTTCTAGGCGCTCAATGAATGGCGTCATATCGACAATCAAATCTTTCTCAATTGGGAAGTTCGATAGAGGCTCAATTTTTAAACCATCAGGGTAGTCACGTAAGAAACTCTTACAGGCTAGTTTTGGCACGCCGTTGACCATGATGCCGCATGAGCCACAGATAGCCATTCGGCAAGACCAGCGGTAAGACAGATCTTTATCTAGGTTATCCTTGATGTAGCCAATCGCATCTAAGACTGACATCGTTTCATCAAATGGAATCTCAAAGCCTTGAAGGTGAGGCTCTGCGTCTTTTTCTGGATCGTAACGCAGAATGTCTACTTTTTGGATACGGTTCGCTGACATTATGCTTTCTCCTCTTCGCTTATCTCATCTTTCTTTGCACTTTCGCTAGCAGACTTTTCAGCTTCTGCGGCTTTCTCTGCGGCTTCACCGTACAAACGAGCTTTAGGTTGAGATTTAGTAATCTTCACGCCGCTGTAATCGATAGTCGGTGCAGAATCTTCTTTGTAGAAAGAAAGAGAGTGTTTAAGGAAGTTCACATCATCACGTTCAGTGCAGTTATCGTCTAAACGTTGGTGTGCGCCGCGAGACTCTTTGCGAAGAATCGCTGAATGCACCATTGCTTCTGCAACTTCTAGCCCATAGCCCACTTCGATAGCGTAAAGCAGGTCAGTGTTGAACACTTTACCTTTGTCTTTGATGCTGATTTTTTTGTAGCGTGCTTTCAGTTCAGTGATTTTGTCGATGGTTGCTTGCATCAAGTCTTCTTGACGGTAGATACCACAACCCGCTTCCATGGTATGACCCATTTCAGTACGAATGTCAGACCAATTTTCATCGCCTTCTTGATTCATCAAACCTGCGATACGCTCTTCAACGGCTTTGATTTGTTGTGCTATAGCGTCTTCATTCCAGCCTTTGAACTCGGCGGCACGTTTCACGGCTTCTTCACCCGCAACACGACCGAATACAACGAACTCAGCTAATGAATTGGAGCCTAGGCGGTTTGCACCGTGCAGACCTACAGAAGCACATTCACCAACGGCAAACAGACCTTTAATGCGAGTTTCACAAGTACCGTTAGTTTCAATGCCACCCATGGTGTAATGAACCGTTGGACGAATTGGAATTGGCTCTTTTGCTGGATCTACGTTTACGTAAGCTTTTGCTAGTTCACAAATGAAAGGCAGACGCTCTTGTAGGTATTCCTCACCAAGGTGGCGAAGATCTAGGTGGACGACATCACCAAGCGGGTGCTTGATGGTGTTGCCTTTTTGTTGTTCATGCCAGAACGCTTGCGACACTTTGTCACGAGGTCCTAGTTCCATGTATTTGTTCTTTGGTTCGCCGACAGGAGTTTCAGGACCCATACCGTAATCTTGCAAGTAACGGTAGCCGTTCTTGTTGACGATAATACCGCCTTCACCACGGCAACCTTCTGTCATCAAAATCCCTGTACCAGGAAGACCTGTTGGGTGGTATTGAACGAACTCCATGTCACGCAGAGGTACACCATGACGATAAGCCATTGCCATGCCGTCGCCAGTTACAATACCGCCGTTAGTGTTGCAATGATAAACACGACCTGCGCCACCAGTTGCAAGAACAACTGATTTTGCTTTGATAGTAACAAGCTCACCTTCAGACATATGAATAGCGATAAGACCTTGGATTTCACCGTCTTCGCCGTTCTCATCTTTTTCAACAATGAGGTCTACCACAAAGTACTCGTCAAATCGTTTGATTTGATCGTACTTCATCGAAGTCTGGAACAGAGTATGAAGCATATGGAAGCCGGTTTTATCCGCTGCAAACCACGTTCTTTCTACTTTCATGCCGCCGAATCGGCGTACGTTAACTTCCCCGTTTTCTTTACGACTCCATGGGCAACCCCATTGCTCCATTTGGATCATTTCGCGAGTCGAGTTTTCAACAAAGTATTCAACAACATCCTGTTCACATAGCCAATCACCACCGCCAACTGTATCGTTGAAGTGGTTATCTAAGCTATCTTCGTCCTTGATTACTGCTGCTGAACCGCCCTCGGCTGCAACAGTGTGCGAGCGCATTGGGTAAACTTTAGAAATAAGGGCTACTTCTAAATCAGGGTTAGCTTCAGCCGCTGCAATAGCAGTACGAAGACCGGCGCCGCCTGCGCCGATGACTGCGATATCTGTGGTGATTACCTTCACAGTTATCCTCCAGTGTGTGATGCGGAATTTTCCGCTTGTTATTATAAAAGCCAATTTAGGGAGAATGAAACAGCGTTAGCCGTTTATCACCCCTAAGCCTTAAGTGGTAGGTTCAGTGTAAGAGAGGAGTGGATTGGAAAAGTTGATGCATTTGGGTTTTTAGGTCGGTAATGCATATGGAGGCATAGAAATTATAGGTTATGTGACTGCAATCACGGCAATGAATTGTTGAAAACGATTAACCCACAGGCGTGGTGTTAACGGCTTGTTGAGTATGATTTTTGTTATCAATGTTGATGTGAAAACTGTATTGATGATTGTATTGTAGAACGTAATTTTCTGGCTTCATTAAAACAATATTTTGCTTTCATTTGTAGAAAGATAGAAGCTTACAAAAGAGATGAAAGGTGGTAATTTCATCGCCTAGAATTCAGTGATATGGAACTTAATAATGCACTCTACATGGCAACCAGCCGCAACCATTAAGCAGTTAAAGCAACGTGCTGATATCCTTAGTCAAATTCGCCAGTTCTTTACAGAAAGAAACGTGATGGAAGTGGATACACCAGCGATGAGTCACGCCACTGTGACGGACGTGCATTTACATACTTTCAAAACTGAATTCGTAGGGCCGGGTTATGCGCACGGTCAGCCACTGTTCTTTATGACTAGCCCTGAGTTTCATATGAAACGACTGCTAGCGGCAGGCAGTGGCTCTATCTATCAGATTTGTAAGTCTTTCCGTAACGAAGAAAACGGTCGTTATCACAACCCTGAATTTACTATGTTGGAGTGGTATCGCGTTGGTTTCAATCATCATGATTTGATGGATGAAATGGATTTACTCTTACAGCAAGTCTTGAAGTGCGGAAGTGCACAGCGAGTGACGTATCAGCAAGCTTTTGTGGATGTGCTGGGTGTGTGCCCATTAGAAGCGTCTATGGATGAATTGAAGCAAGTCGCAGCGCCACTAGGGCTTAGTGACATAGCCGATCCTGAAAAAGATAGAGATACTTTGTTACAGCTACTTTTCAGTATAGGGGTCGAACCTAAGATTGGTCAGGTTATTCCTGCATTTGTCTTTGATTTCCCTGCTTCACAAGCGGCTCTTGCTAAAATAAACGCTCATGACTCACGTGTTGCTGATCGTTTCGAGGTCTATTTTAAAGGCATCGAATTAGCTAACGGTTTCCATGAATTGGACAACCCACAAGAACAGCTTAAGCGTTTTGAAGAAGATAATGTGAAACGGCTAGAAATGGGGTTAGCAGCTCAGCCAATCGATCATCATTTGATAGAGGCGCTAAAAGCAGGTTTGCCTGAATGTGCAGGGGTGGCTTTAGGTATTGATCGCTTAATCATGCTGGCGTTAGGGTACGATCATATTGATGATGTCACAGCGTTCCCTTTCCCTAGGTCATAATTATTTAGCTCATTAGCTCATTAGCTCAATGGTGACTTTTGAGTAACGAGTCTCACTAAAAGCAGACAATGGCAGTCTGCTTTTAGTGTATTCATTATTACTTCTTAATCTCTTAACTTCTTGGCTTTAATTTTACTCTCACTTATTGAACCAGAATACCGGTTCCTACTACTGCAACTATTGCGCCTAACCACGCATAGATATTAGGTCTTTGTTTGGTGTAGTACCAAAGAATAGGCAGCAGCATAATAGGAGTAGTAGAAGAGAGTAACGCAACCATACCCACGTTACCTTCTTGCAGAGCATACAAAATCAAAGTCATACCCACTGCCATTGCTAAGAATCCGTTGATGGCTGTAATACCGAACATTTGCCTATTCATTGGTTTAATAGGAAGTGAGAGCTTCGCCCCTGTTAAACGAAAAAGGGAATGTGCAATAAACGCAGTGATCATCCTAATAGCAGAAGCTGCAACAGGGTCAATATTGGTTTGCATAACAGGTTTAGCAATGATTCCCCCAAGCGCTTGGCAAAGTGCCGCTAGGATTCCTAGGCCAACGCCGATCCAAATTTTCCCTTTAATATCTTCTAGCTGATTTTGAGTTTGCCCTTTACGACCAAAGAATATCGCGGTTAATACACCACTGAATACTAAAGCTGAGCCGATTAGCTCCATGCCTGTCATGCTTTCACTAAAAAGGAAGTAGCCTAATATGGCAGAGAATACGGCATGACAAGAAAATAGCAGACCAGCTTGTCTTGGTCCCATTCGATTCAAGCAAGCAAATAGAGCTGTGTCACCAATGAATATGCCAATCAAACCAGACAGCATCATGGGAGTCACAAGGGCGCTATCAACAGTAGACCAGCCACCAGTTGCCCAGGCCATTGTTGATAGTATGACGGCGGTACAACCCATCCGCCATCGGCTATAGGCAAACGAACCTAGATGCTGAGCGGGCTTTACCGATAATAGGCTTGCGATAGCCCAAAGAAATGCAGCAGCAAGTGCTAGCCATTCAAATCCCATTTGAAAGAGCGTCCATGAGGGGAAAGTAGTGATCCAATATGCACTAAACCACCTTCAGAGCAAAGTGAGATTTGATCTGAAGGTGGTTTAGTTAATCAAAGAACGCAGTAGCCTTGCTGCTCAAGTCGCAGTATTTGAATATTAAGTCAATATGAACAGCGCAAGGTAGACAATTCCGAGTCCGACAAGCCCTAGAATTATCCCCATTTTTGCCATGTCTTTACTTTCAATAAGACCCGTTGAATAGGCTAAGGAGTTAGGCGGTGTTGATACTGGAAGGATCATACCAAGCGAAGCTGAGAAGGCGACAACAACCAGCAACCCTTGTAGCCCACCAATCGCAACTAAGCTTTCCATTGATGCACCAATTGCAGCTGCAATCGGCATTAATAAGTTTGCTGTTGCTGTATTCGACATAAAGTTCGCCATTAACCAACATACAATAGACAGCGTCAGAACAACGGAAGTCGGAGATAAGGATTCATAGTCAATAGCGTGCGCGAGTGCAACCGCAAGCCCGGTTTTATCTAAACCGATACCAATGGCAATACCACCTGCGACTAACCAAAGCACATCCCAGTTAATCATTTTTAGCTCTTCCTTGCCCATGATACCCGTCAGGGTAAAGACAGCTAATGGGATGATGGAAACCACGTAGGTATTCATGCCATGCAGTTTTGTGGTCATCCATAAAATAATAGTAAGAGCAAAGGTGGCGTACACAACAATAGCACGCCAACTTTTCTTGAATTTTCCGTCTAACTTCAAAATCATATTTTGTTGCTGAGAAGGAAAAAACTTTTGAAGCAGGAACCAGGCAATTGTGAGTTGGATGATCACAAATGGCAGTCCCATCATCATCCAAGATAGGAAATCAATGCTGTTTTCACCAGTAAGATACTGCAAAGCAATTGCGTTAGGTGGTGTGCCGATTGGTGTTGCAATACCCCCGGTATTAGCGGCGATTGGAATACATAGGACCAATGCTTTGATACCAATATCGCCTTTGGGTGCAGAGGCGACAATTGGTCCTAATAATGCCAGCATCATAACTGTGGTTGCAGTATTGGACATAAACATTGAAAACACAGCTGTGATTAGCATTAAACCAAGCATTATAAAGCGAGGTTGAGTACCAAATGGTTTGAGTAATACTCGCGCTAGGTTGTTATCTAATTCGTATTTTGAGGCGGCAATTGCTAAGGCAAAGCCACCCATAAAAAGAATGATGATAGGCGAAGAAAAAGCACCAAAGATGTCGGTATATTTGATTAACTCACCAAGGTCATGTCCTGCTGGTGGGTTTCGAAATAGGTGCAAACCTTTATCTGAGATCATGACTAATTCAAGGGCGATGATCAAAATGGAAGTGGCAAATACTGGGACGGGCTCAAGCACCCACAGCAATGCCGCGAGCAAAAATATAGCCAACAAACGATGCTGAATTAAGGTTAAATTCTCAATTGGTATGGAGTCGATAGGCATAAACAGCACACCAAGGGGGATAGAAAAGCAAATCAATAGCTTAATTAAAACGCCAATATCGAGCTTAGGCATGACACCGAGACCTTATGAAAAAATAACTTCAATTAGAGTAAGTTATCTCTGACTTCGGTACTTGGATAAGCGTTATAAAAAATGAAACTCGTTTAATAATTCGTCAGGTGTTTTGTTTTTAGTCAATCTTTTAAGTTGGAAGGCGTGTTGGCTTAAGTCGAAATTTGAGTTGCAATAGGGGGAGCTGAAATTGATATTCCGACTAACTTTTGAATTTTGGGTATAAAAAAAGGCGAGTTATGAAAAACTCGCCTTTCGTGTATCTTTATAATAACGATTAAGCCCAGATAGCTTTAGAGCGCTATGAAAGCATGCTGTTTTTACTCAGCTGACTGAATGTCTTTGCTTTCTTCTTTTGATTCTTCTGCAGCTTCGGCCTGTTTTTCTTGACTAACAATGTTGTGCGCAAAAGGCGTACCTAGTACTGTTTTTTCGCCATTGACCATAGTCTCATCAAACTTGATTGAGTCTTTAGCAAATAGGTTAATAACAGTTGAACCAAGTTTAAAGCGGCCCATCTCTTCACCCTTCTTCAGGATGATCGCATTGTTACCTTCTGCTGGGTAATCCCATTTGTAAACACTGTTCCCACGAGGTGGAGTAATCGTGCCTGCCCATACTTGCTCAATGCTACCAACAATCGTTGCACCAACCAGTACTTGAGCCATAGGTCCAAACTCAGTATCGAAAATACACACAACACGTTCGTTACGAGCAAAAAGGTTTGGTACATTTTCTGCTGTTAATGGGTTAACAGAGAATAGGTCACCAGGGACATAAATCATCTGGCGAAGTGTACCGTCACACGGCATATGCACGCGGTGGTAATCACTTGGAGATAGGTAAAGAGTTGCGAATTCACCATCAGCAAACTCTTCAGCTAGTGCCGCGTCGCCACCTAGAAGTTCACGAGCAGAATAGTCATGACCTTTTGCTTGAATCAGCTGACCATCAGTAATTGGACCAAATTGGCTTACACGAGCATCTGCAGGATGAACAATAACTGAATCACCTTCAGCGATAGGGCGCATGCCTTCTTTGAGTTCACGTACAAAGAATTCATTGAATGTTTTAAAGTGTTTAGGATCGCTGTGCAGCGCTTCATCCATGTTTACTTTGTATTGTTTAATGAACCAGTTAATGATTGCTGTGGTTAAACCGCCCGCTTTTGCAGAAGCTAGTTTACCGACTAGACGAGTCAGTCCGTGTTGTGGAATCCAGTATTGCAATCCAACTTTAATCTTATCCATTGTATTAATTTTCCGATGCTGTTTGTTTTTGATGCTAATCGTTTTTAATGCAAACGAATTAATGACGATTTAGGGCGCGAGATGTTACTTAAAATCGCGCAACTTGTCAGTAAATGCACATGTTTGTTCACAAGAATGCGATTATAGATCCGCTTTCTTACTTCGTGAGTACTGACGGTTATCTTTGTTGTCAGCCATTGTTTCAATAATGCGGTGGTAGCTAGCAAAACGTAAACGGCTAATTTTTCCGTCTTCAACGGCTTCACGCAGAAGACATCCTGGGTCGTCATTGTGTTTACAGTCGCGAAATTTACAACCACCTAGGTATGGTTTGAATTCAATGAAAGCGTCAGTGATTTCGTCAGGTTCTAGGTGCCATAGACCGAATTCACGTACCCCTGGAGAGTCGATAAGATCGCCGCCCGAAGGGAAGTGATACAAACGTGCTGCCGTGGTGGTGTGTTGCCCCAGCCCTGAGTTTTCAGAAACAGCGCCTTCTTCTATGTCTAATGTTGGCATAAGTGCATTCACTAGGCTGGATTTGCCCACGCCGGATTGACCAACGAAAATGTTGATGCGATCTTTCAATTCGGCTTCCAACTCTTTGATACCGTAGCCAGACTCTTTACTCACGAACATCACTTTATAACCGATTTTTTCGTACACTTTTAGCGTTTCGCGGTATTCGCTAATTTGTTGTTCTGTCAGTAAGTCGACTTTATTGAGCACAACTAATGGCGCAATATTCACCGTTTCAGAGGCTATCAAGTAGCGGTCGATGATATTAAGTGATAGCTCTGGTAGTACAGCTGAAACGATAACCATTTGGTCAACGTTTGCCGCAACAGGTTTTAAGCCGTCGTAGTAATCAGGGCGGGTTAGCATTGACGTTCGAGGTTCAACCGCTTCGACAACACCAGAAATACCAGCCATCGATTCAAGCCCAGCACGCCAGATTACCTTGTCTCCAGAGACTAATGTTTCAATGCTACGACGTAAGTTACATCGATGAACCTCATTCGTTTCTAGATCTTCGATATCGGCATGTTGACCAAATCGAGTGATAACAAGACCATGTTTAGTGCCGCCAAGCATATTCTCATCCCACTGGATAGAATCTTCTTTTTTAAGACGTTTGTTCTGGTTACTGCGTACGCGTCGTACTTGACCTTTGGTTAACTTTTTCTTTTTAGCCACAATTTTCCACTTAACACATCTAAATTGATGATAGGGGACTCAAACAAGGTGCTAATTAGCACGACTGCATTTCAGTTGCTCTAAACCTAGTTTGAGTATACATATTTGGGTATAGTACCTCTTTTATACGTAAACAAATAGGCAACTCCCTTATGTCCTTTAGTGATCAGAACCTAATTTGGGTTGATCTTGAGATGACAGGTCTTGATCCTGAAACTCATAAAATTATTGAAATTGCTTCTATCGTTACAGATAGCGAGTTGAATATTCTCGCCGAAGGACCGGTACTTGCTATCCATCAGTCTGATGAAGAGTTGGATAAAATGGATGAATGGTGCACTACTACTCACACTGGAAGTGGCTTAGTTGCACGTATAAAAGAAAGCTCTGTTACTGAGCAAGATGCCATTGACCAAACTATTGAGTTTTTGGAAAAGTGGGTACCAAAGGGCAAATCCCCAATTTGTGGAAATAGCATAGGGCAAGATCGCCGTTTCTTGTATAAACACATGCCAGAATTAGAGCAGTATTTCCATTATCGCTACATTGACGTGAGTACTTTGAAAGAACTTACTCGCCGTTGGAAACCTGAAGTTCTTGATGGTTTTTCTAAAACAGGAAGCCATCTTGCATTAGATGACATTCGTGAATCTATCGCTGAATTACAGTATTACCGTAAAACAATCATAAGTATCTAGTCTGTGTATGGCGAAACCATTTGAGCGAATGGCAAAGAGCATATTGACAGTGCTCTTTTTTGTGTGCTTTTTCAGCAAGTAATGAAATTTTTTCATATTTTTGCATTAAGGACTTGCATCACAAAAAAATGCTCTTATAATTCGCAGCCCTGAACGGCGAAAGACGTTCATGATTGCGATACTAGCTCAGTTGGTAGAGCGCAACCTTGCCAAGGTTGAGGTCATCGGTTCGAACCCGATGTATCGCTCCAATTTCTTTTCGAAGAAATAGTAGTTTCATTGTACTTAACAATGCATCCGGACGCGGGATGGAGCAGTTTGGTAGCTCGTCGGGCTCATAACCCGAAGGTCGTCGGTTCAAATCCGGCTCCCGCAACCACATTACAGTTAAACGTTGGTTTGATGCTTCTTAGCAGACAAGATGAACGGTTAGCTTATGCGATACTAGCTCAGTTGGTAGAGCGCAACCTTGCCAAGGTTGAGGTCATCGGTTCGAACCCGATGTATCGCTCCAAATTCTATTCTTAGAAGCTGTCTCTTTGAGAAAGTGCTCAGAATGAAAATGGTTTAGTCTCATTGTCTTAAACAATGCATCCGGACGCGGGATGGAGCAGTTTGGTAGCTCGTCGGGCTCATAACCCGAAGGTCGTCGGTTCAAATCCGGCTCCCGCAACCACATTACAGCTAAACGTTGATTTGATGCTTCTTAGTAGGCAAGTTTAACGGTTAACTAAGCGATACTAGCTCAGCTGGTAGAGCGCAACCTTGCCAAGGTTGAGGTCATCGGTTCGAACCCGATGTATCGCTCCAATTTCTTTCTTAGGATTGATGTTGGGAATATAGAGTCATTAACTTAAATAATGCATCCGGACGCGGGATGGAGCAGTTTGGTAGCTCGTCGGGCTCATAACCCGAAGGTCGTCGGTTCAAATCCGGCTCCCGCAACCACATTACAGTTGAACGTTTAATACTGTCTTGCAGTAAGAACTTAGCTTCTTAGCAGACAAGATGAACGGTTAGCTCATGCGATACTAGCTCAGTTGGTAGAGCGCAACCTTGCCAAGGTTGAGGTCATCGGTTCGAACCCGATGTATCGCTCCAATTTATCTCTAAGCCCTGAGTTTTGAGATAGACCTATACCATTAGGTCACGCTCTTTCTTTAATGCTGCGAAGCATAATCCCCCAAAATAAACAATTAATCCTCCTTTTCGGTGGATATTTTTGCGTCTCAAATATGAATTAGCAAATGGAATGCTAGTAACTATCAGATCTATATAATTGAATCTGAGGTTTATTCGCACCTGTAAACAGACTTATCCACAAAATCCCCGCTGTGGATAAGTTGGTTGATAAACTTGTTTCAGAGCTAATTATTATTGTCTATATAAAAGATCTTTTTTTGATTCTTGTTTGTTGAAAAAGTAATAATCAAACATAACTGTTTGTTTTTGTTTGAATATTGTGTCAAGTGGCTATTTTTACATTAGAATTTAAAGATCGTTAAGCTCTTGTTTTTTGATCTTAGTCATTTATTAGGAATGTGTTTAACTTTCACGATATGCTTCAATCCCACCAACTTATTAAACCTTTTCCACATTATTGAATTTGAGAACAATATCAAATATTGCAGTATAAATTTGTGCAGGAAAGAGATGTCATTGCGTATGAAGCCATTATCAATTCTGGCTGAGTAGTGATTAACAATGGCGATGTATAAAGACAGGTAGGCTATGCGTCTCTTGGTAGCCCCTTTTCAACAATACGAATCAATCGTTGTTTTTTGCTTGCTACCTTACTTGTACCTGTAGGTAACTGTTGAGACTGTTGCTCTAATGCCCATAAAATATGAACATCTAATAATTCACTTTTTCCTAAGTTACCTTCTAAGGTATCGACGATTCGTTGTTGGTAAGGAGCGTTCCCCATTGCGATGAACAAGTTGCGAAGCCATTGTTGGTGCCCAATACGTCGAATTGCTGAGCCTTCCATCTTTTTCAGGAATGTTGTTTCGTCCCAGCTTGCGAGTTGAACAAGGTCTGAGTCTTGGAAATCGTCTCTACGGTGGAAGTCTTTTTGGATGCTAACTTCAGCGTGTCGATTCCAAGGGCAAACTAGTTGACAGTCATCGCAGCCATAAATCCTATTTCCCATTGGTTTTCTGAATTCCTCAGGGATAATTCCATCGAATTCAATCGTAAGGTATGAGATGCACTTTCTAGCATCAACAATTCCTTCTTCGATAATTGCTCCCGTAGGGCAAGAAGTGATACAAGCTGTGCACTTCCCACATTCATCAACGCTTGGTGTGTCTACCGGCAATGGGATATTAACGAGTAGCTCTCCGAGGAAAAACCAAGAACCTGACTCTTTATCTAGAATTAAGGAGTGTTTACCTGTCCAACCTAGTCCTGCCTTTTGCGCTAGTGGGCGCTCTAATATTGGAGCAGAATCAACAAAAGGACGGTAGTCTAAACCTTCCACTTCTTGCTCGATTTTTTGCCCTAGTTTTTTAAGCTGGTTACGAACGAGTTTATGGTAATCGCGGCCAAGGGCATAACGGCTGATGTAAGCTTGAGTAGTATCATTTAGATTAGAAGCAAACTGAGCTTCAGGAGGAAGGTAATCCATTCGAGCACTGATTACTCGAACGGTGCCCGGATGAAGTTCATCAGGGCGTGCTCGCATCATTCCATGGCGTGCCATCCAATCCATTTCACCATGGTAGCCTTTGTCTAACCAATCTTGCAGCGCTGCTTCGTGTTCGCTTAAGTCAATGTCACAGATCCCTACTTTTTGGAATCCGAGCTCTTTGGCCCAAACTTTAATTTGTTCAGCAAGTTGGTCAAGGTTCATGTTGTCAGCTCTGTTTTTATGAGGTCAAACAAAAAATGGGGGCGGATCTTAACGGATCTTGAAGAAATTAACCAGAACTCGCGTACTTTCTTGCTTATTTTTCATATAACTTACATTTGAGATCTTGTCTCTCAAAAGCAACACGGTTTACTATTCTTGTTCATTTGATTTTTATATAGTCAACGATCGATATTTAGAGAACTTATCCATGAGCACGAAACAATTTATTTTGAAAGATGAGCAAGCAACGATTCAATTAGGCACCAGTCTTTCAAATCTATGCTCACAGCAAACGACTATTTACTTGCATGGTGATCTTGGCGCAGGGAAAACGACATTTAGTCGTGGTTTTGTAAGAGCGCTTGGTCATCAAGGGAATGTAAAAAGCCCGACTTACACTTTAGTTGAACCATATCAGTTGGCTGATTGGCAGGTTTATCATTTCGACTTGTACCGACTTGCCGATCCTGAAGAGTTAGAATTTATGGGTATTCGTGATTACTTTACTCCCGATGCTATTTGTTTAGTGGAATGGCCTGAAAAGGGAGTTGGCATGTTACCTGAAGCTGATATGGATATTGATATTCGCTACCAAGATGATCACCGTATTGTTTCTTTAACCGCTAATAATGAATATGGGCAGCGTTTGCTTGATCAGTTGGAGTTAAATTGATTTTTAGGCATCTTCTTTCTGCAGTAATCACGGTTATCACTGCATTTACATTTTTTATATCCCTTCCTACTTTTGCTAACGCACTTGAAGGGTTGAGGGTATGGCCTTCACCGGACGAAACTCGAGTCGTGATTGATCTGAAGTCGGAAGTAGACTTCAGTTATTTCACTTTGAGTAGTCCAAGCCGTTTAGTCGTTGATCTCAAAAACACGACGCTGGCGAGTAAGTTACCTATTACGGTAAAAGACAGCCCAGTATTAAGTAAAGTACGCAAAAGTTCTCCTCCAGAAAAAAGTACTTACCGATTAGTCTTTGAGTTAAAGAAAGCCTCTAAAGCTGAGTTATTTAAGCTGAAACCAACTCCTGGTGGTCAGTATGGGCATCGTTTAGTTATTGATTTCCCACATGGGGCTAAAAGCTCCTCGACTAAGCCTACAGCTTCAAATACTAAACCAGCAGTAAGTAAGAGCATTACTCAAGTTCCTCGTAAGCAAGATATTTTGATTGTTATTGACCCTGGACATGGTGGTGAAGACCCTGGCTCGATCGGCCCTTCTCGTAAGTATGAAAAAAATGCAACATTGAGTATTTCTAAAAAATTAGCTGCGAACTTAAATGCCGTTCCTGGTATTAAAACTCGTTTAACGCGAAACTCGGATTACTTTGTTAATTTAAACCGACGGGTTGCTATTGCTCGTGAAAATGAAGCTCATCTGCTTATTTCTATTCACGCCGATGCTTTTACTACTCCACAACCTCGTGGTGGATCTGTATTTGTACTTAATACGCGACGAGCGAATACGGAAATTTCACGCTGGATTGAAAATAAAGAAAAGCAGTCTGAATTATTAGGTGGCAGTGGTGCGGCATTTACAGGGAACATTGCAGATAAAAATGTAAACCAAACATTGCTGGATTTGCAGTTTAGTCATTCGCAGAAAGAAGGCTATAAACTGGCGAAAGAGATTTTGTCGGAGATGGGCAAAGTCGCTAAATTACATAATTCAAAGCCGATCAATACAAGTTTAGCCGTATTGAGATCACCTCAAATCCCATCAGTATTGGTTGAAACGGGGTTTATATCTAACCCAACAGAAGAAAAGTTGCTTTTCCAGCGTTCGCATCAAGACAAACTTGCTCGTTCTATTGCACAAGCTGTTGTGAAGTATTTAAAGGCGAATCCACCTGAAGGCACTATCCTCTCAGGCTCCTCTTCAAAGCAAACTTCCCATAAAGTCAGTCGTGGAGAATCTCTATCGGTTATTGCTAAAAAATACGGAACTTCAACACAAGCCATAATGAAATCAAATGGTTTGAAATCAAGTAGCCTAGCGATTGGTCAGATACTTAAAATCCCTGGAACCGCAGATTCTTTAGTTGTGCCTAAAATAACAAACACAGTCGAGACTAAAACGGTTACTCATGTTGTTAAGTCTGGCGAATACTTAGGAAAGATTGCGAGTAAATATAAAGTTTCAGTAGCATCGATTAAGCGTGAAAACCGCCTGAAATCAGAAACACTTAAAGTTGGACAAAAACTGAAAGTGACCGTGAGTTTGAAAGATATTCCGTTGCGTAGGCATAAAGTCACGCGAGGGGAGTTCTTAGGCAAGATCGCATCCAAATATGGGGTGAGTGTGAATAGCATTCGACAAGCCAACAAGTTACGTTCGGATGAACTCGCAATTGGGCAAGTACTGATAATTCCGCATAAGTAATTGCTGGAATCAGAATAAAAGATGAAGTTATGACGATAAAGATATTGCCTGCCCGTTTGGCAAACCAAATTGCAGCGGGTGAGGTGGTAGAGAGACCAGCTTCAGTAGTAAAGGAGTTGGTTGAAAATAGCTTGGATTCAGGGGCAACACGAATCGATATTGATATCGAAAAAGGTGGCTCGAAAATGATCCGTGTCCGAGATAATGGCAAAGGGATCGTGAAAGATGAACTCGCGCTAGCTTTGAGTCGACATGCTACATCTAAAATTCATACTCTGGATGATCTAGAAGCCATTGTTAGTCTTGGCTTTCGTGGTGAAGCACTTGCTAGTATTAGCTCGGTCGCGCGCCTGACTATGACTTCAAGACCGGCTACTCAAGATCAAGCATGGTCTGCATACAGTGAAGGTCGTGATATGCAGGTGAAATTACAACCTGCCGCGCACCCAATTGGAACATCTGTTGAAGTACTCGATCTTTTCTTCAATACGCCAGCAAGACGTAAATTTTTAAGAACTGAGAAAACAGAGTTCACTCATATTGATGAACTCCTTAAGCGTATTGCTCTGAGTCGTTTTGATGTGACTATCAATTTGCGTCATAACGGCAAGATGATTCGTCAATATCGAGCGGCAAAAACAGAAGTGCAAGCTGAAAAGCGTATCTCAGCTGTGTGTGGAAATTCATTCGTTCGTCATATGCTTAGAATTGAGCTTGATCACCAAGGGCTTAAATTACATGGTTGGATAACAACTCCAGATGGAGCAAGGCAGCAAAGTGACTTGCAGTACTGCTATGTGAATGGACGAATGATGCGAGATAAGCTGATCAATCATGCTATTCGCCAAAGCTATGAAAGCAGCTTACGCCCAGAACAATTTGCTACGTATGTACTCTTTATTGAAATCGACCCTCATCAAGTTGATGTTAATGTACACCCTGCAAAGCACGAAGTTCGTTTTCATCAAGCTCGTCTTGTACATGATTTCATTTATCAAGCTTTAAGCGATGGTCTTGCTCAAACTAAACAAATAGATGCAGTACCTATGAGAGAGTCTGCCTTTCATCAAGAATCACCAACGCAGGTTCATGAAGAAACGGCCGGTTTAAATCATGTCGATTCTTTCGTTCCTGAGCGAGTGTTGCAGGCTATCGAGCAAACACCATCTTATCCTAGAAAAGTAGAACCTTCTCCTCAGGCTGAAAATAAGGTTCAAGATCAACCAAGTCATTACTTCCAAACCACTTCAATTCCAAATCAAAGGGAAGGGGTAGTGGACCGCCAAGATTGGATTGAGTCAAAACCAGCGCCAAGAAAAGAGAAAGAGTCACAACAACACTATGGTGAACCTGCACCTTCGAAGCGAGAGGTGAAGGCGTATAAAGAGCTTTTAAATACGCCTCATGTGGATCATTCATCAGATATTCTCGATAAGCCTAATGATTCAAAAAAAGAGAAAAGCCAGGCTTCAATTGATTTACCAACTAGATTTGATAGTTCGGATAGCCTTAATCGTCCCGAACCTTATATGAGCTCAGAGCTAAATATTTCTCATAAAGTAGGGAATAGTTCGAAACCTGTATCAAGTGCGATACAACCAATAACAGAGTTAGGAAAAGCCGTTTCAGTTGTAGAAAAGCAATATCTTGTCATGGGCGGGAAACATGGTTGTGTTCTACTTTCATTAGCTAAAGCTGAACTATTGAGAATTATAGGGCAACTTGATACTCAACAAGCCCCACTAAAGAGTCAGCCATTACTTGTTCCTTTATCTTTAAAAGTTGAACCTGAGCTTATGCAAGCTTCGCAGGTTTTTGGTCCAAAGCTATTGCAGTTAGGTATAGAGCTTAAAGCGAGAAATAAAGAAGCGATTATGGTGATGGGCGTGCCATCTCCGTTAAGGCAGCAAAACTTACAGACTTTGATCCCAGATCTGTTATCGTACGCGGCTTCAATAAATGCAGTTGACAGCAATAGTGTAGTCGATAGCACTAATGTCACTGATAGAGGGACTGATGAGGTGATGCCTTTATTGGTTCATTGGATCGCATTTCAAACGACTCAAGTAAAAAGCGACTACACTTTATCAGAAGCGATTCAACTAGTTGGGGAACTTGAACAACTGTGGCATGGTCTACTTCCGTTAGATGACCCAGAGTTTGTGAAGCCTATAGATTTTTCAGCGACTATCGCTGCATTTTCACCTCACTAGTACCGCCTTATATTTTATTCGCATTATATTTTCGTCCTAGACGAGCGTATTAGATAAACCGATTTTTAATAGTAGAAATAAATAATCATGACTCAAAAGTTACCTTTAGCGCTGTTTTTAATGGGCCCTACTGCATCAGGAAAGACTGACTTGGCTATCCGTTTACGCCAAAAGTTTCCAGTGGAAATCATTAGTGTAGATTCAGCGCTGATCTATAAAGGTATGGATATCGGTACGGCAAAGCCTGATGAAAGCGAACTTGCACAAGCGCCTCATCGGTTAATCGATATTCTAGATCCAAAAGAAGCTTACTCTGCGGCAGACTTTAGACGTGATGCTTTAAAGGAAATGAATGAGATAGTAGCTGCTGGGAAAATTCCGTTGCTAGTTGGCGGAACTATGCTGTACTACAAGGCTCTATTAGAAGGGCTATCACCACTTCCAGCCGCTGATAAAGATATTCGTCAACAAATAGAAGCTGAAGCGGCTGAGAAAGGCTGGGTTGCGCTGCACGAAGAATTAAAAAACATAGATCCAGTTGCGGGTGACCGAATTCACCCCAACGATCCGCAAAGATTATCAAGAGCATTGGAAGTTTACCGAATTTCAGGTAAAACTCTAACTGAGCTTACTCAAACAAAAGGTGAAAGCCTTCCTTTTCGTGTTAAGCAATTTGCGATAGCACCAAAGGAAAGATCTGAATTACACCGTCGTATCGAACTTCGTTTTGAAAAGATGGTTGAAGCAGGGTTTGAAGATGAAATGAAAGCGTTATACGCTAGAGAAGATCTTCACCCGGATCTCCCTTCTGTTCGATGCGTAGGTTATCGACAAATGTGGGATTATTTAGATGGGAACTGTGGTTTAGACGAAGCGATTTTTCGTGGTGTCTGCGCAACTCGTCAATTGGCCAAGCGACAAATAACCTGGCTACGTAGCTGGGACAATTTAACTTGGTTAGATAGTGAAAACATTGAACAAGCGTTAGAAACTCTATCAGATGCAATAGCACATGATGAGTAATGCTGTGTATAATGTGATCGCTTTTTCGTGAATAAACTCTGGAAAGGATCCGTTATTGAGACTTTTAAACTTGCAGTCTTTCAATAACAACGGAGTTTTTTATTCATTTAGCTCAGAAGCAAAGGCCGCACCTTTGAGTGCACCACTAGCTAAATAATTACAACAAAATACAAATAAGGAAAATAAAATGGCTAAGGGGCAATCTTTACAAGACCCGTTTCTAAATGCACTCCGTCGAGAGCGTATTCCCGTGTCTATCTACCTTGTGAATGGTATCAAACTACAAGGTCAGATCGAGTCTTTTGATCAATTCGTGATCTTGCTGAAAAATACTGTAAACCAAATGGTATACAAGCATGCTATTTCTACTGTGGTACCTGCACGTGCAGTAAGCCACCACAGCGGCGAGCAACGTGCGCCATCTGATCGTCCAGAGAAATCTGAAGATTAATAGTATTAGTAATACAGCAATTGCTGTAATAAGGAGTTGGTTGCTTGTTTGACCGTTATGAATCCGGTGAGCGAGCGGTGCTTGTTCATATCAACTTCACGCAAGAAGGTGAGTGGGAAGATCTTAGCGAGTGTGAAATGCTGGTTTCTTCTGCAGGGGTTGAAACGCTACAGGTAATTACTGGTAGTCGACAATCCCCGCTCCCTAAATACTATGTTGGTGAGGGTAAGGCTCAAGAAATTGCTCAAGCTGTCCAACTTACTGGCGCTGAAATTGTAATTTTTAACCATTCCCTCTCTCCTGCCCAAGAACGTAACCTTGAAGCTTTGTGTGAATGTCGAGTGATTGACCGTACTGGCTTGATCTTAGATATATTCGCTCAAAGAGCCCGAACCCATGAAGGTAAATTGCAAGTTGAGCTTGCTCAGCTTCGCCATATATCGACTCGATTGATTCGTGGTTGGACTCACCTAGAAAGACAAAAAGGTGGGATAGGCTTACGTGGTCCTGGAGAAACTCAACTAGAAACAGACCGCCGTTTGTTGCGTGATCGTATTAAAGCGATATTACGTCGTTTAGCTAAAGTGGCTAAGCAGCGTGAACAAGGTCGTCGTGCTCGAAATAGAGCTGAGATACCGACAATCTCTCTTGTAGGCTACACCAATGCCGGTAAATCGACGTTGTTTAATCGAATTACTTCAGCTGGTGTTTATGCTGCAGACCAATTATTTGCAACACTTGATCCTACACTACGTAAGATCGAATTAGCCGATGTGGGTCCAGCTATCCTTGCAGACACTGTTGGGTTTATTCGACATTTGCCTCATGACTTGGTTGCGGCATTCAAGGCAACATTGCAAGAAACGCAAGAAGCTGACATTTTGTTACATGTTGTTGATGCCAGTGATGACCGTTTTCGTGAGAATATCCAGGCTGTTCATGATGTGCTAGAAGAAATTGATGCGCATGAAGTGCCGACATTAGTTGTCATGAATAAAATCGATCGCATGGACAATCAAAAACCACGCATTGAAAGAGATGACGAAGGCGTGCCTCGCACGGTTTGGGCCTCCGCAATGGATGGTTTGGGTACGGATTTACTATTTGAAGCGTTAACTGAGCGGTTAGCGAGTCAAATTGTGCAATACCAATTACGAATTCCACCTCAGTACCAAGGTAAAATTCGTAGTAAGTTCTTTCAGCTGAATTGTATTCAACGAGAAGAATATGACCAAGATGGTAACTTGTTGATTGATATTCGAATGCAACAAGTAGATTGGTCTAAACTCGAAAAAAGAGAAGGGGCACTCTTAGGTGACTTTATCGTTACTGAAGAGACTGCTAGAGTATAACGTCATATCAAATGATGGAGCTTTCTAATGGCGTGGAATGAGCCTGGAAATAACAACGGCAATAACGGCCGCGATAATGACCCTTGGGGTAAGAAAGATAATCGCGGTGGCCGAGATCAAGGACCGCCAGATTTAGACGAAGTATTTAATAAACTGAGTCAAAAGCTGGGTGGCAAGTTTGGTAAAAAAGGTGGTAATGGTCCATCAATTGGCGGTGGTGGTGCAATTGGCTTTGGTGTCATTGCAGTAATCGCTGTCGCAGTTTGGTTCTTCGCTGGTTTCTATACCGTTGGCGAAGCAGAAAGAGCTGTTGTTTTACGTTTAGGTCAATTTGATCGAATCGAAGAACCTGGTCTTAACTGGCACCCGCGTTTCATTGATGAAGTGAAAGCAGAGCAACTTGTAAACGTTCAAGCTATTCGTTCACTACGTGCTTCGGGTACGATGCTGACGAAAGATGAAAACGTAGTCACAGTTGAAATGGGTGTTCAATACCGAGTTTCTGACCCATACAAATATCTATACCGAGTAACGAATGCTGACGATAGTTTGCGTCAAGCTACAGACTCTGCATTACGTGCGGTAATTGGTGATTCTTTGATGGATAGTATCCTAACAAGTGGTCGTCAACAGATTCGTCAAAGCACTCAAGAAACGCTTAACCGCATTATTGATGGCTATGATATGGGTATTCTTATTGTTGATGTTAACTTCCAGTCAGCACGTCCACCTGAGCAAGTAAAAGATGCATTTGATGATGCGATTGCTGCTCGAGAGGATGAAGAGCGTTTTGAGCGTGAAGCTGAAGCTTACCGTAATGATATTCTTCCTAAAGCTACAGGTCGTGCTGAGCGTTTGAAGAAAGAAGCCGTAGGTTACTCTGAGCGCACAATTAATGGTGCACTAGGTCAAGTGGCTCAATTCGAGAAACTATTACCTGAATATCAAGCTGCACCTGAAGTAACACGTAACCGTATGTACCTAGATACGATGGAAAAAGTGTACTCAAGCACATCTAAAGTTCTGATTGATTCTGAATCGAGCGGTAATTTGCTATACCTACCAATCGATAAGTTGGGTCAAGGCGGTTCGAAAGCAGTGAAAAGTCAAAAAGCACCATCGACTTATGACCAGATTGAACTTGAAACTCAAGCCGATCCTCAGTCTAGCTCTCAAACTCGTTCAGACAGCTCACGTCAAGGGAGATACTAATAATGCGTAAGTTAATGATCCCTGTATTGGTTGTAGCATTGGCTCTAATGCTGATGTCTGTATTTGTGATACCAGAAGGCGAGCGCGGCATCGTGATTCGTTTTGGTCGAGTACTGAAAGATAACAATGATATCTCTCGTATTCATGAACCTGGTTTACACTTCAAGCTACCTCTATTTGACCGTGTAAAAACTCTTGATGCACGTATCCAAACAATGGATGGTCGTTCAGACCGTTTCGTAACGTCAGAGAAAAAAGATGTAATCATCGATACTTACGTGAAGTGGCGTATTGAAGATTTCGGACAATATTACTTAGCAACTGGTGGTGGTAATGCTCTAACAGCTGAAGCACTGCTTGAACGTAAAGTAACAGATGTTCTTCGTTCTGAAATTGGTTCTCGCGAAATTAAGCAGATTGTTTCTGGTCCTCGAAACAAAGATGTTTTGCCTGAAGCTGATGACACTGAAGTTGTAACGACTGAAGCTGCAAAAGAAGCGTTAGAAATTGATGGTGAGCGTGATCAAATCATGTCAGAAGTACTGGTTGGTACACGTGATTCTGCAATGAAAGATCTAGGTGTTGAGATCGTTGATTTCCGTATGAAGAAAATCAACCTTCCAGATAACATCAGTGACTCTATCTATAAACGTATGCGTGCAGAGCGTGAATCTGTTGCGCGTAAACACCGTTCTCAAGGTCGTGAAAAGGCTGAAGTTATCCGAGCTCAAGCTGAGCTAGAGGTGGCTACTGTTCTTGCTGAAGCTGATCGTACAGCTCGAGTAACACGTGGTGATGCTGACGCAGAAGCTGCAAAAATTTACTCTGATGTGTACAGCAAAGACCCTGAGTTCTACGGTTTCTTACGTTCACTTCAAGCATATGAAGCTTCATTTAGTGACAAGAGCGATATCCTAGTTCTTGATCCTAAAACGGACTTCTTCCAGTACATGAATACGTCAAAAGGCGCTCAATAACTATTGAGACCGATGACTTTATCTAAGCTAGTTAGATTAGAAGTGTATTGATAATAAAAAGGCTCCTCAGGGAGCCTTTTTGCTTTTCAAATGTTATGAATTTTATGATTTACTTAGGATCTTAGGATCTTAGGATCTTAGGAAGTTAGCAACATTGGTATTTATGCAGTCATCACCGCAATCACAATTCCAGCAACGACTAAACACCCACCAATTCGTCTAAGTTGATTATCAGGCTGTTGGCTCAATTGAGCGACCATATTTCGCCAGCCATTCGGTGCAATTAAAGGTCCTAGACCTTCTACAATTAGAACCAGTCCTATCGCAAGCCAGATTGAATTTGACATCGTTTGTCCCTAGTGAGTGAAAATGTTCAATATATCAATGGTTTTTGTGATCATATCAGTATACCTGCCGCATTTTCTATGGGTAATAATCTGAGTTATGAACAAAAAATGACTGCAAATAGAGCGATTCGGTGCTAGAATCCATTTTTAATTAGCAACAGAAATTGGAAAGATGGGAAATAACGTAGTCGTTCTGGGCACCCAATGGGGTGACGAAGGTAAAGGTAAAATTGTTGACCTTTTAACTGAAGATGCAAAATACGTGGTTCGCTACCAAGGCGGTCACAATGCAGGTCACACTCTTGTCATTGACGGTGAAAAAACCGTTCTTCACTTAATTCCATCAGGCATTCTTCGCGATAACGTAAAATGTGTTATCGGTAACGGTGTAGTATTATCGCCTGACGCACTTCTAAAAGAAATGAAGCCTCTTGAAGATCGCGGCATTCCTGTTCGTGAACGTCTTTTCATTTCTGAAGCTTGTCCACTAATTCTTCCGTACCATATTGCTATCGACAACGCGCGTGAAATCGCTCGTGGCGCTAAAGCTATTGGTACAACGGGTCGTGGTATCGGTCCTGCTTACGAAGATAAAGTTGCTCGTCGCGGTCTACGCGTTGGTGACCTTTTCGATAAAGAAATGTTTGCAGTGAAACTGAAAGAAGTTATGGAATTCCACAACTTCCAACTAGAGCACTTCTACAAAGCTGAAACAGTAAGCTACGAAGAAGTTCTTGAGCAAGCGATGAGCTACGCAGATATGTTAACTGCGATGGTTATCGACGTAACTGACGAACTAGATGCAGCACGTAAGCGCGGCGACAAGATCATGTTCGAAGGTGCTCAAGGTACGCTACTAGATATCGACCACGGTACTTACCCATACGTAACGTCTTCTAACACTACTGCTGGTGGTGTAGCTGCAGGTTCTGGTTTCGGTCCTCGTCACATCGGCTACATCCTTGGTATTACTAAGGCTTACTGTACTCGTGTTGGTTCAGGTCCATTCCCTACAGAGCTTTACGATGGTCTTGAGAAGCAAGACCCAGTAGGTAAACACTTAGGCGATGTTGGTCACGAATTCGGTGCTACAACTGGTCGTCTACGTCGTACTGGCTGGTTTGATGCCGTTGCTATGCGTCGTGCAATCCAAATCAACTCTCTATCTGGTATGTGTCTAACTAAACTAGACGTTCTAGATGGTCTAGAAGAGCTAAAAATCTGTACTGGTTACAAGATGAAAGATGGTTCTGTTCTAGAAGTTTCTCCAATGGCTGCTGAGTCATTTGAAGAAGCAACGCCAATCTACGAAACAATGCCTGGTTGGAGCGAGAACACATTTGGTGCTAAGACTATTGATGCGCTTCCACAAGCTGCTCTAGATTACATCAAGCGTATTGAAGACCTAACTGGCGTTCCAATTGATATCGTATCAACGGGTCCAGATCGTAACGAAACTATCATCAAGGTTCATCCATACGGCGCGTAATGCCTTTGAGTGATTACCAAGCACTTTAATTTAGTGCTTTGATAATAAAATAGTTTTCTAAAAGCCGACTTTATTAAGTCGGCTTTTTTATATCTATGATTTATAGTTTTTATTATTGCTGATGATCTTTTGTACGCTATCTGGCAAAATATTGCCCATCATCGGCAAGTTTTGTCTAAAGCAAATATGTCAGTTGCCGATACAGTTATCATGGTAAGTGAAGTGCTATAAGTCTTTGCTGCATTAAAAGCAGTGAGTCTTGCGTTTCAAAGACAGATAAAAGAGTGCAGGTATGAAGCTACGAATTGTAGCAGCTTCATTAGTATTCGCGTTGAGCTCAACTTTCAGCTATGCAGATTTAGCTGATGTTGGAGAGCCAGTACCGATATACACTGAAGCTGAGTTGATTAATTTAATAGAACGCAATCAACATTTAGAGCGTGTAAAGGCGGATAAATGTCAGTTGGTTGAAGATATTGTTGCCCGTGCAACGCGTATTAGTTTGCCGTCTTATGAATTCTTATACGGTGACATGCTTGCGTGGGGAGTATGTGTTGAACAAGATGTAGAGCTTGGTCTTTACTACATGGAAAACTCAGCACACCAAGGTTTACCTGTGGCTCTAGAGCAACTCGGGCGCTATTACTCGAGAGGTACTTTAGTTCAGCAAGATAAAGAGCGAGCCATCCCTTACTTGCGCGAAGCTGCGGCTATGGGGAACCTTAAAGCCCGTATTCATTTAGCGGAATTGCTACTCCGTGATTACGGAAGCCCTCTCGATTATGAAGATGCTTATCGCTGGCTATATAACTCTGTGACTGCTGATCAAAGGCAGCATAAAAGAATTTCAGTTTTGCGAAATGGTTTAGAGCAAAGAATGCCTGATAACATCATTGCTCGAGCTAAACGCCGTGATGTCTTTTGGTAAAAGGCTGACATAAAGATGAACCTGCACTTTATCTTTATGACGTTTTAGACTGAAATCTGACTTAAACACTTCGCTTGTCGAAGTGTTTTTGTTTATATCATGGAGTAAAAATAGTCTGTTGGGGAGTGCACTTAAAATTTTCCAAGTTCTAGAGCTTTAAATAGTGGCGATAATTTAAAGTAGTATAAATCTTCCCTATTTAGAGTGATTTCCAAAGCATATCTGTAGGTTACCCCTAGCATCAGATATACTAGGGATATATACCTTCCTTGCTTAAGCAGGTCCGCCTATGTCAAAAAACACACCAATGTCAGAAAACACGACAGCGACAACCACTGTTGATCCTTTTGCCGACCGAGAGTCGAAAAATTACGAAAATCCAGTACCAAGCCGAGAGTTTATTATTTCGTTTCTAACAGAAGCGAATATTCCAATGAACCGTAACGATCTATTCGAAGCTCTGGGCCTTGCTGGAGAGGAACAATATGAAGGGCTGCGTCGTCGTTTACGTGCAATGGAACGTGATGGGCAGCTTATCTTTACTCGTCGTCAGTGCTATGCATTACCTGAGAAGATGGAACTTATTAAAGGCTATGTGATTGGTCATAAAGACGGTCATGGTTGGGTTCGTCCTGATGGAAGCGTTGGTAAAGACAATGATATCGTGTTGCCGCATCATCAGATGAAAACCATCATGCACGGTGATTACGTATTGGCTCAGCCTACTGACAACAGTAAGCGTGGCCGTCGTGAAGGTCGTTTGGTTCGTGTTCTTGAAGAGCGTAAAACCCCACTTGTTGGTCGTTTCTTCTTAGAGTACGGTCATTCTTACGTGGTTGCTGATGATTCACGTATTAGTCATGATATTCAGATCCCTACTGAGCATAAAGGCGGTGCTCGAATGGGTAATGTGGTTGTGATTGAAATTACGGATCGCGGTGGTCGTTCTCGTAACATGATGGGTAAAGTGACCGAAGTTCTTGGTGAAAATATGGCTCCGGGTATGGAAACGCAGATCGCGATCCGTACTCACCAGATCCCACAAGAGTGGCCTGAAGCGGTTGATAAACAAATCGAAAATCTCGGTGAGCATGTTCCTGAAGAAGCAAAAGAAGGGCGTGTTGATCTACGTAAACTCCCATTGGTTACGATTGATGGCGAAGATGCGCGCGACTTCGATGACGCGGTTTACTGTGAAGCGAAGAAAGGCGGCGGCTGGCGTCTATGGGTAGCGATTGCTGACGTGAGTTACTATGTTCGCCCTGAGACAGCGCTAGACAAAGAAGCGATTAACCGTGGTAACTCGGTATACTTCCCGTCACAAGTAGTACCAATGCTGCCAGAAGTACTTTCAAATGGTTTGTGTTCATTGAACCCTCAGGTAGACCGTTTATGTATGGTGTGTGAGATGACTATCTCAGACAAAGGTAAACTGTCGGGCTACAAGCATTACGAAGCGGTAATGAATTCTCATGCTCGTCTTACTTATAACAAAGTAGGCGCGATCTTAGATGGTAATGAAGAATTACGTGAACGTTACGAACCAGAAGTACCACATCTTGAAGAGCTTCATAAGATGTACAAGGTGCTTAAGAAAACGCGTGACGAACGTGGTGCGATTGAATTTGAAACGGTAGAAACTAAGTTTATCTTCAATGCGGATCGTAAGATTGACCGTATTGAACCAGTAATTCGTAATGATGCACACAAGATCATCGAAGAATGTATGATTCTTGCGAATATCGCATCGGCATCTTACGTAGAAAAAGCAAAAGAGCCTGCGCTGTACCGTGTTCACGATACTCCGGGTGAAGAGCGCTTAATGGGCTTTAAGAGCTTCTTAAGTGAATTAGGTTTAACGCTGGAAGGTGGTCTATCACCATCTCCGGTAGATTATGCACAACTGATGCAACAGATTAATGAACGTGAAGATCGTGAATTAATCCAAACTATGCTGCTGCGCTCAATGAAGCAAGCGGTATACAACGCGGATAACGCGGGTCACTTTGGTCTAGCTCTTAAACGCTATGCACACTTTACCTCGCCAATTCGTCGTTACCCAGATTTGCTATTGCACCGTGCGATTAAGTACCTTATTGCGAAAGAAGAAGGTCGTAACAGCGAACGTTGGACGCCAACCGGTGGTTACCATTACACTTTCGATGATATGGACTTCTACGGCGAACAGTGTTCAATGACTGAGCGTCGTGCTGATGATGCTACACGTGAAGTGAACGACTGGCTGAAATGTGAATACATGCAAGACCATGTTGGCGAAGTGATGGATGGCGTGATTGCCAACGTGACTGGCTTCGGTTTCTTTGTGCGTCTAACGGAGCTGCACATCGATGGTCTAGTACATATTTCCGCACTAGCGAATGACTACTATCAGTTTGATGTTGTTGGTCAGCGTCTGGTTGGTGAAAGCTCAGGTAATATCTACCGCTTGGGTGATTCAGTTAAAGTGAAGGTTTCTGCGGTTAACTTAGAAACTCGCCAAATTGACTTTGATTTAGAAGACACTGTTCGTCAGCCACGTGGTAAAGGAAAAACTGCCAAAAAGCGTGCAGCAGAAGCAATGAAAAAGGCAAAAAGCAAGAAGCGTTCTGCAGTGAAGAGTAATAAGCCGGGCGTATCAGCGAAGCCTTTGGTTGAACCAACGAAGCGACCTGATGGCAGCAGCGAAAGCTCTGCTAAAAAGAAAAAACCAGCGAATAAAACTGGTGCTGCTAAGGCTCGTGCAAAGAAAAAACGTGCGGCAAGCCGTAAGCCAAAGGCTGATAAGTCTTAAGGCTTGGTGCTGATAAAGTTCAGCATCTAACTAATTAAATGCGAAATCACTTTAATGCGAGAGTATCAGGCGAAAGACGAATGCTCTCGAAATAAACAACACAGAGATGGATACATCGGTATTGATGATATTCATCTCTGAGCAATAAGAGTAACTTGAGACAATGAGTAACGAATTTATTTACGGTATTCACGCGGTGAAAGCCGTACTAGAGAAAGATCCAGCACGCTTTATTGAAGCTTATGTCCTTAAAGGGCGCCAGGATGAGCGCTTACTTCCTCTATTGAACCAATTACAACAGTTTGGTGTTTCCATTCAGCAAATGGGTCGAAAAGTCTTAGATGACAAAGCTAGTGGTGCTAATCACCAAGGCTTGATTGCTAAAGTTAAGCCAGCTAAACAGCTTAATGAAACGCACCTAGATGATATCCTTGCTCAGCACGAACAGCCTCTGCTATTGGTTCTAGACGGCGTGACAGACCCTCATAACCTAGGTGCTTGCTTACGTAATGCAGATGCCGCAGGTGTGGCTGCTGTTATCGTTCCTAAAGACCGTTCTTCGCCGTTAACGGCAACAGTAAGTAAGGTAGCGTGTGGTGCTGCTGAGACAGTTCCTCTAGTTCGTGTAACCAACCTCGCTCGCACAATGCGTGCACTACAAGAACAAGGTGTATGGTTTGTGGGTACGGCTGGTGAAGCGACACATGATATTTACCAAGCTAAACTTTCTGGTCCATTAGCGATTGTAATGGGCGCTGAAGGTGACGGTATGCGTAGACTGACTCGTGAAACGTGTGATGACTTAATTAAGATCCCAATGGCGGGTAGCGTTTCAAGTTTGAACGTTTCTGTTGCATCAGGTATCTGCTTATTTGAAGCGGTTCGCCAACGCCTAGCCTAGCGTTTTTATTGAGTTCTTATTCGTGAATCCCTATTACTTGTAGTAGGGATTTTTATTGCGATAAGAGAGCGAAAACGATACGCACTAAACTGTTTTATTTTTCGCCAAATATTGCTTGCTAATAACGAGCTCTTTCTATAATATTTGCCGTCCTTAAAACTCGGTCATTTTTCTTTAGTTCCTTGCTTCCCTTGGACGACCGAGCCTTTCGTGGAAGCTAATAATCCGTAAGGAGCAACCAAATGCGTCATTATGAAATCGTATTCATGGTTCACCCTGATCAAAGCGAGCAAGTAGCTGGCATGATCGAGCGTTACACTGGTTCAATCACTGAAGCTGGTGGTACTATCCACCGTCTAGAAGACTGGGGCCGCCGTCAAATGGCTTACCCAATCAACAAACTTCACAAAGCTCACTACGTTCTTATGAACGTTGAAGCTGGTCAAGAAGTGATGGACGAGCTAGAAACTGCTTTCCGTTTTAACGATGCAGTTCTACGTAACATGATCATGCGCACTAAAGGCGCTGTGACTGAGCAATCTATCATGCTTAAGCAAAAAGAAGAGCGTGCAGAGCGTGCTCCTCGTCGTGATGACCGTGAAGAACGTGCACCACGTCGTGAAGAAGAAGCTAAGCCAGAAGCTGCTGCTGAGTAATTCTTTTTTGACCGTTTAGGTCATTAAATTTTATTCGACTCGTTTAGGTATTTTCACTATAAGCATTTGCTTAACTTAATTATAAGTTTGTGTGAATACCGCATTATTAAATTTAGATCAGGAGATAGCCCATGGCTCGTTTCTTCCGTCGTCGTAAATTCTGCCGTTTTACTGCAGAAGGCGTACAAGAGATTGACTACAAAGACGTAGCAACTCTAAAAAACTACATCACTGAAGCTGGTAAAATTGTACCTAGCCGTATCACTGGTACAAGTGCTAAATACCAACGTCAACTAGCTCGCGCTATCAAGCGTTCTCGTTACCTAGCTCTACTACCATACACTGACAAGCATCAGTAATCGGTAATAGTTAACAATAGTTTAAGAGGACTAAGATAATGCAAGTTATTCTACTTGATAAAATCGGTAACCTAGGTGGCCTTGGCGACCAAGTAAACGTTAAATCTGGTTACGCTCGTAACTTCCTTATCCCACAGGGTAAAGTAGTTATGGCAACTAAAGAAAACGTTGCTATGTTCGAAACTCGTCGTGCTGAACTAGAAGCTAAAGTTGCTGAGCAACTAGCTGCTGCAGAAGCTCGCGCAGAGACAGTTAACACTCTAGAAGGCGTTACAATCGCTTCTAAAGCTGGTGACGAAGGCAAACTATTCGGTTCTATCGGTACTCGTGACATCGCAGACGCTATTACAGCAGCTGGTGTTGCAGTAGTTAAGAGCGAAGTACGCCTACCTGAAGGCGCTTTACGTAACATCGGTGAATTCGAAGTAAGCATCCAACTTCACTCTGAAGTTTTTGCTACTGCGAAAATCTCTATCGTTGCTACTGCGTAATTTCAGTACGAGACGAATTCTTTCGTTTTGAAAGTTTTAAACACCAGCTTCGGCTGGTGTTTTTTTATGTCTAAAATATGAGGTATTAAAAGGTGTGGCTGTTAACATTAACAATGTGGAGCAGTAGAGCCTACTAACTAGCAGGTTTGGTTAGAATTGAAATAATAAGTTTATGGATAATACAGAGTCTTCTTTATTCAACCCTTCAGGAACTTTATCGTGATACTGACGAGAGTGCGCAATTTTCAGCGCGATATTATCGGTAATGTCATTGATGACTTCTAAATCTGTATCCAATCGAATATTGCTTCTGCCTGAGACCAATGTCATGTCCGCTTTAAACTGTAAGTTGTCTAAAACTTGCCATGATGTATTGATATTCCCTCGGAAAATCCCTTCTTCGACAATATCGGGAAAGATAATATCGTCATCATCAATCTCATCTAAATTAGGTTCTTGGTATCGAAAACCAGGGCCCATCTCGACTTCTAAAACAAAGACTTCAGTGTTGGAAAATTGATAACCTAAACCACTAGAAACGGTATAGTCCTTAAAATACGCACTGTACCTTGAATCTATACCTTTAAAGCTTCCATAAAAATAGGTTTTCGGGCTTAGCTTATAATCGCTTTGCGCTGAGTAAGTCGATTGCCTTTTATCTTCTTCACCATCTTTATATAAATTGTAGTATTTCCATTCACCGTTAGTCCTATGACGACCGGCCGTATACTCACCCTTAAGGCGTGCATTCAACGAGTGAGTATCCGAATTTCCGGTATGAGATTGGTAACCAAACTCGACTTCAGTTGCCCAGGGGCTAGGTAGTTCAGTGTCTGCGGGTGCAATATCCATATTATCAGTTGCAGTAGTGGCGGTGACACCATCTGCAAAAACCAGCGGAGCACTCAAAAGCCCAATGCTGAGCGCTAATACTTTGGACACGCAGACCTCATTATAAGTGATATGAATAGAAGGATCGTAATCGTACCTTTGCTTATTTGAGTCAGCAATAAGTAAATTCTTAATTAAGAGTAAAACAAACGCTGTCGGGTGGATTACAAATTATCGTTCTTGCGTATAATGAGCGGTCATTAATAGTTATTGAGTGTAGTCATAGTGGATACCAGAAATCAGAAATCAGCCAACGATCAGGTGGACGCAATCAAAGTTCCTCCGCATTCATTAGAAGCTGAGCAATCTGTGATTGGCGGTTTGTTGCTGGACAACGAACGCTGGGATACGGTTTCAGAAAAAGTGGTGAGTAAAGATTTTTACAGTCGACCTCATCGCTTAATTTTTGAAGCGGTAAAAGCAATTCTTGAAGAAAGTAACCCACTTGATCTGATTACACTTTCCGAATTTTTAGAAGTTCGCGAGCAACTTGAAGAAGTCGGCGGTTTCGCTTATTTGGCTGATTTAGCTAAGAACACCCCAAGTGCAGCTAATATTAATGCTTATGCTGAAATAGTTGCGCAGAGAGCGCTTGTCCGTAGCTTAATTGGTGTCGCTAATGAAATTGCAGATTCAGGGTATGACCCTCAAGGTCGCAGCTCTGAAGATTTATTGGATCTAGCCGAAAGTAAAGTATTTGCTATTGCTGAAGGGCGTGCGAGTGAAAATGAAGGCCCTCAGAATGTAGACAGCATTCTAGAGAAAACTTTGGAACGAATCGAGATCCTATACAAATCACCACAAGATGGCGTAACAGGTGTCGATACTGGTTTCAATGACCTCAACAAGAAGACAGCTGGTCTGCAAGGTTCTGACTTAATTATTGTCGCGGCTCGTCCATCGATGGGTAAAACCACGTTTGCGATGAACTTATGTGAAAACGCAGCGATGAAACAAGACAAGCCGGTTTTAATCTTTTCTCTAGAGATGCCAGCCGAACAATTAATGATGCGTATGCTTGCTTCTCTTTCTCGTGTCGATCAAACCAAGATCCGAACGGGTCAGCTAGATGATGAGGATTGGGCGCGTATCTCTTCGAGTATGGGTATTCTTATGGATAAGAAGAACATGTACATCGATGACAGTTCCGGTCTGACTCCTACTGAAGTTCGCTCACGAGCTCGAAGAATTGCAAGAGAACATGACGGTATTTCGATGATCATGATCGATTACCTTCAATTAATGCGTGTTCCTGCTTTATCTGAAAACCGTACTCTTGAAATTGCAGAGATCTCTCGTTCACTAAAAGCATTAGCCAAAGAGCTAAATGTGCCGGTTGTAGCCCTTTCTCAGCTTAACCGTTCCCTCGAGCAACGTGCAGATAAGCGACCTGTAAACTCAGATTTGCGTGAATCAGGTTCTATCGAGCAAGATGCCGATTTGATCATGTTTATCTATCGTGATGAAGTTTATAACCCTGACAGCTCATTAAAAGGCATTGCAGAGATAATCTTAGGTAAGCAGCGTAATGGTCCTATCGGTTCAGTTCGACTTACTTTCCAAGGTCAGCATTCTCGTTTTGATAACTATGCAGGTCCTGCATTTGATGACGAGTAAGCAGCTATGACATATATGAAAGCCGCAACGGCGAGTATTAACTTAAATGCGCTTGAACATAACTTGCGGTTGATTAAGTCCAAAGCGCCGAACAGTAAAGTGATGTCGGTAGTCAAAGCCAACGGTTATGGACACGGCTTACTGCATATCGCCAAGCATTCTAAAAACTCGGATGCTTTTGGTGTCGCTAGAATTGAAGAAGCCTTACAGCTTCGCGCTGGCGGTATTGTTCAACCCATCTTATTGCTTGAAGGGTTTTACTCCCAGGGTGACTTACCAATTCTGGTGACTAATAACATTCAAACAGTGGTCCATTGTGAAGAGCAGTTAAGTGCCCTAGAAAATTCTCAACTTGAAATGCCTGTTGTCGTTTGGTTGAAAGTCGATAGCGGTATGCACCGTTTAGGTGTTCGCTCTGAACAGTATCAAGATTTTGTTGAGCGCCTACATCAATGCCCGAATGTGGCAAAACCACTACGCTACATGAGCCACTTTGGTTGCGCTGATGAGTTAGACAAAGCTACGACCGAGCAACAGACTGAATTGTTCCTGTCTTTGACTGAAGGCTGTGAAGGGGAGCGCTCTCTTGCGAATTCAGCAGGTTTACTGGCTTGGCCTGACAGCCATTTAGATTGGGTTCGACCTGGGATTATTTCTTACGGTGTATCTCCGTTTGTTGATAAGTCAGCTAAAGAATTAGGCTTTCTGCCGGTAATGACTCTGACATCTCACCTGATTGCAGTGCGTGATTTGAAAGCAGGTGAAAGTGTTGGCTATGGTGGTAACTGGACTAGTGAGCGAGATACCAAAATTGGTGTCATCGCAATAGGTTACGGTGATGGTTACCCTCGGACAGCCCCTAATGGTACACCTGTTTTTATTAATGGTCGTAAAGCGCCAATTGCGGGTCGAGTTTCTATGGATATGCTCACTGTTGACTTAGGTCCTGATGCTAAAGATAAAGTTGGTGATGAAGCTACGTTGTGGGGAAGGGAATTACCATCGGAGGAGGTCGCACTGCATATCGGTACGATAGCGTATGAATTAGTGACTAAACTGACCTCAAGAGTAGAAATGGAATACGAGTACTAATGATGCCTTTGGCGAACTTTACAAAGCGCATAGCCACCTTGCTGCTACCTTCATTGCTCAGTGTTATGTGTGTTTTTTTCTCATTAAATGTTGCTAGTGAAGAAAAGGATTCAGCATTCTTACCTTTTTACTTCAGCACGGAAGTGATGGGAAATACCTTTGGGGTTGCCGGTGTCGCTAAAGGTGCGGGTCAGCCACAAGCAGCTTTATTTGGTATGGCGTTGTATTCTGATAAAGACAGTTATGTAGGCTTCGTTTCTGCTTTCAATTATGCGTTATCGGAAGAGTGGCTGTTCAGTACTCAAATGTACCAAGCCCGCTTTAATGACAATCCCTACTACCTTGGCTCTCAAGGAGACAACAATTCATCGAACACTGATAAAACGATCATTGATGGTGTAGAAAAAAACTATCAGTTTGAATTTAAGTATTTATTACCCTGGGGTAATGTTGCTGAGCATGGTTTGCTCGGTGCATTCCAGCCTATTCGCGATGTTAGCTTTGCTTCTCCAATAGAATCTGGAGTCAGTTCGATAATTGTGACGCCTTTTTTCAGCTCTCGTGAATTAGATGGTTTTTATGACGATGAGAAAGCCACTGGTTTAAGCTTAGCGTTTGATTGGGATAACCGTGACAGCACGCGTAACACAACCAAAGGTTCTCACACTTCTTTTGAATTAATGACTGGTGCAGAGAGTTGGGGAGACGATGATCTTTGGCTTAAATGGACTTTCCAAAATAGCCATTATTACGCATTAGGACCTCTTGGGGAGTTATTTGACCAACAAGTTGTCGCGTTCGATTTCTATACATCAGATACCCCTACTTGGGATAACTGCTCTTCTGATCATTGTGCTCGCCCTCCAGAAATGGAGCAAGCTCGTCTTGGCGGCTTATATCGATTAAGAAGCTATACTGGCGGGCGCTTCCACGGACGTTCGGCAATCCATTACTCTGCAGAGTATCGAGTGCTCCCGGATTGGCAGCCTTTAGAGAGCATTCCAGTGATCAATTACTATGATTTGCCTTGGTGGCAATGGGTGGCTTTTGCTGAAGTAGGACGAGTCTCTGAAGAGTACGATTTAAAGACCTTACACACGGATATGAAGTGGAGCCTAGGTGGTGCGGTACGCTTTCAAGTTGAAGGTATAGTAGTTCGTACTGAAATAGCCAGAGGCAGTGAAGAAGGTACTTTTCGGGTTATGATAAACCAACCCTTTTAAGCTAAAAGCCAGTATTTAAATCTAGTATCTAAAGCCTGCATCAAAAGTTTATGGCCAAAGATAGAATGTCATCTTTGATAAACCATGTCTCTTATCGTTAAAGGGTGGTCATAACTGTACCACCCTTTTTATTTGCCATTGCCAGCGTGTTGTTGCTTATTTTGAACTGTTGCTCACCGTTAATTGTGACTAACAGTGAATAGTCACTCACCTTGAATGGTTGCAATGACAGTTCTGCTCCCACCGTAATCACGGTGCTCTCCTAAGTAAATACCCTGCCATGTACCTAAAGCTAACCGACGATTGGTAATCGGGATGGTAATGCTATTACCTAAAAGAGAAGCTTTGATGTGAGCTGGCATATCGTCATCTCCTTCGTAAGTATGAAGGTAGTAACTTGCTCGTTCTGGAACGTATTTATTAAAATGTGACTCCATATCGATACGAACTGTCGGATCTGCGTTCTCATTTAAAGTTAAGCTGGCAGAAGTGTGCTGTATAAAAAGGTGTAATAAACCAACAGAGAGATTATCGATAGAATTAATTTGTTGTTCAATTTCATCAGTAATAAGGTGAAAGCCACGTTCTCTGGCATCGAGATGAATCGTCTTCTGAACCCACATATGGCATCCTTTATATTGTATTTGGAAAAATAATCGTTTAACGCTATCTTTTAGACTTGAATTTACAAGGTTTGACTCAATTTGCTAATAGAGTGGAGCTTTACTCATGCTGCTTTTTAAATCAACAAATGTAATCTGATTTATCTCAATAAGTTGATTTTTAACTGCTGCATAATACGTCATGAAAATAAATTACAAATAAGAGTTCAAGAGAAGCCTAAGTACTTTTTTGAATGAAAATATTATCGCCTAATCGGGGGTTCTACTCATCGTTAACGGTGGCTAGAATAAAACCAACAGAAATATCGGGATAGACATCATGTTGAAAAACATTAACCCAACGCAAACATCTGCGTGGAAAGATCTAACAGCTCATTTTGAATCTGCACAAGATATGGATCTTAAAGATCTTTTTGCAAAAGATGCGCAGCGCTTTGAAAAATTCTCTACAAAATTTGGTTCAGATATCTTAGTTGATTATTCAAAGAACCTAGTTGATGCTGACACTATGAATAAGTTGTTCTCTCTTGCGAACGAGACAGAACTGAAATCAGCAATTGAAGCTATGTTTAGTGGTGAAGCAATCAATAAAACAGAAGGTCGTTCTGTTCTTCATACTGCTCTACGTAACCGCAGCGATAACCCTGTAATCGTTGATGGCAAAGATGTAATGCCAGCAGTAAACGCAGTACTAGCAAAAATGGAACTGTTTACGCACCGCATCGTTTCTGGTGATTGGAAAGGTTACACAGGTAAAGAGATTACTGACGTTGTAAACATCGGTATCGGCGGCTCAGATCTTGGTCCATACATGGTAACTGAGGCGCTAACGCCATACAAAACTCGCCTAAATATGCACTTTGTTTCTAACGTTGATGGTACTCACATCGTTGAAACACTTAAGCCTCTAAACCCAGAAACAACGTTGTTCTTGGTTGCATCTAAAACATTCACCACTCAAGAGACGATGACGAATGCACACTCTGCTCGTGATTGGTTCTTAGCTGAAGCTGGTGATGAAGCACACGTTGCTAAGCACTTCGCTGCACTTTCAACGAACGCACCTTCTGTTGCTGAGTTCGGTATTGATACAGACAATATGTTCGAATTCTGGGACTGGGTTGGCGGTCGTTACTCACTATGGTCTGCTATTGGTCTTTCTATCTCACTTTCTATTGGCTTCGATAACTTCGTTGAGCTATTAGACGGTGCTCATGATATGGATAACCATTTTGCTTCAACTGACCTAGAAAGCAATATTCCTGTAATCCTTGCTCTTATTGGTATTTGGTACAATAACTTCCATGGCGCTGAGTCTGAAGCGATCTTGCCATACGATCAGTACATGCACCGTTTTGCTGCTTACTTCCAGCAAGGTAACATGGAATCAAATGGCAAGTTTGTTGACCGTAATGGCAACCCTGTGGATTACCAAACTGGTCCTATTATTTGGGGTGAACCTGGAACAAACGGTCAGCACGCTTTCTACCAACTGATCCACCAAGGTACTAAGTTGATCCCTGCAGATTTCATTGCTCCTGCAATTAGCCATAATCCTGCATCTGATCATCACCAAAAACTGATGTCGAACTTTTTTGCTCAAACTGAAGCACTTGCGTTTGGTAAAACGAAAGAAGTAGTTGAAGCTGAGTTCCTAGCGGCGGGTAAAACTGCAGAAGAAGCGGCTGAACTGGCACCATTTAAAGTTTTTGAGGGTAACCGCCCAACAAACTCTATTTTGGTTAAACAGATTACACCTCGCACACTAGGTAACTTGATTGCCATGTACGAGCATAAAATCTTTGTTCAAGGTGTTATCTGGAATATCTTCAGCTTTGATCAATGGGGTGTAGAGCTTGGTAAGCAACTGGCAAACCAAATTCTTCCTGAGCTGGCTGATGGTTCTGAAGTATCATCTCATGACAGTTCAACAAATGGTCTGATCAACGCATTTAACGCGTTCAAAGCATAATAACTGTTTTGCCTGACGCTTATTGCTAACGCGATATGGTCGGGGTGCTGTAAGTAGAGCCATACATTTGGCTTTACTTGCCATTATTATCAGGTTTGAAAATACCAGGTATAAAAAAGCCGACGCAATTGCGTCGGCTTTTTGTTTATTCATTAGCGGTAAAAATTACTCGAAACAAATTTCAATGAAGGCGTTACCCCATTGAGATGTGAATGGCATGATAATAATAGAGCCTTCACATTTATGGCGAATCGTATGACCTTTACCTGATACAACAACTGGTGTTGCCATATCGAAATCGAATCCACTTTCAGCAAGGATGCGCTTAGCACCGCCCGTCACCATATTGGTGATTTCGCCGACCATGTCTGTCACTTCTTCGTTTAGACCATTTGGTCTTTCACCAAGCATGTTTTGCATGATCTCTAGCGCAAGCCCTTCATCAAAGGTAATCGACATAGAGCCGCGACTTTGTTGGCCAACCATACCGATTAAGCCTGATACATCACCTCGAGCAATTTCGTCTTTCTTTACTCTTGGTTTTTGTGGCTTCAATTCTAGAGAGGCCATCGTTTTTAGTACATTCATTAAAGAGGCTAAAAACGGGTTTACAAATTCAGCGCGCATAATGTTCTTCTATTTTATTCTTTCATGTTGGAGGAGCAAGGTTGACATATTCCGTGTGACTCAATGACGTGATTCGTCAGTTGGAAGCCATGCTTCTCTGCGTTACTAGCCAGTTGAGCGATTAAAGCATCGTCTTGCAATTCAATAACAGTGCCACATTTATCGCAAATTAATAGCTGAGAAAAATGTTTATTAGCATTGCATGAGCAGCAACATATAAAGCTATTTGTCGACTCGACCCGGTGAATGAAACCTTGTTCCAATAAAAAATCTAAAGCGCGATATACAGTGGGAGGCTTTGCTTGCGGCTCGCTTATTTTTAATTGTTCTAATAACTCGTAAGCACTGGATGCTTTCTTGTTAGATAAAATCAGTTCAAAAACTCGCTTTCTTTGTGGAGTTAAACGAACTCCTCTCGCTGCGCATATCCCTTCAACTTGCTCTATCAATGTTTGGTCCAATTTTTTCACCATAATAGTTGGACTCTTATAATCATAAACTATTTCTAGACTACTTTCGTGGGAGAACCAATAATTTTACGTTTAAAGTGAGGTACAGAGCGTATTGTGGACCACTACTTTGGATTAAACAAGGTAACTCAAAGTACCCGTATGACTCAAGGTATAAGTGGTTGTTCAAAAGGAAATTGTTCATTGATAAAACGGTTTAAATAAAAAGTGTGAGGTAAAGTTCATATCACACATGTTTGCGCGGCATTTTAACTGTTTATTTTAGTTTATTGAACAGATGAACGAGAGGGTAAACCTGCAGTTTTTAAGGTTGAATTACATTGATGAAAGAACTAAAAAGCCCTACATGGCAGGGCTTTTATTGATAATGGTGTTTTTTATAAAAACTAATCGGCTAAATTGCGATTCCAATGAATATTGTATTTAACGGACTCTTGATGAGCATAATCTGATTTTCCAACAAAGCTGTATATAGTATTTGTCTCTAGTTCAAACCTTCTAGGGATGCTAATGGAAACATTGCCTCGATAATCGCTTCTACAGTGAGATGAAATTTCCCACAAATAGTCAGCTTTATCGCCAGAACTTAACCAGAATCCATCAAAACTATCATCAATCAACTGACAATTGAGGTCTTCACCATTTGGTGATTTTTCAAAGGTAATACTTGCGTTAGATTGTGTCAGGTTGATACTTACTTTCCCTAGTACAGATGTTCCCTTTTGCTCTGTGGGTAAGTAGAAATCAAAACTATTGCCAGTGTGACCACCCATATTTGATTTCGCATTTAAACGCTCTTCTGCAGCGCTTTTGTCTGTAAAGTGAGTTTTGCGAGAGCTATGAGCTATGACGGATAGAGCGCCAGGTGAAAGGTCACTAGCATCTCCAATCACGGTATAAATTGTTGAGTAAATGCCAGCTTGAACAACTATTACTGAGTTTTCATCATCAATGGTATATGTACCGCTTTCAATCAAGTCAGCATCTGTGGGGCAAGTGGTATTGTTCGATGGATTACGTTTACTCCAGTAGTAACTTCCATCTTCAAATTTGACTGCATCACACCATACAACGCTATGCTCTAAAGACTCCCCATCCCCAGTAGATGAACCGTATTCAGTCATATAGAACGTTTTGCCGTTAAGTAAGCTTGGGTCAAGGATCTCTGGTAATGTTGGCGTTGGCTTAGGTTGTGTTGAGCTTGGGTCCCATACCGCATTGATACTACGCAATAATGACTCATCGGGTGATTCTAAGACAATTACAACTTCTTCATCCATATCATCTTCATGCTGTGCAACAATGATGTTTAGTTCACCATCATTAAACTGACGCATGTATCGACCTTCGTTAAAAGCGCTTTCCCAATTTTGATAAGTTAGTAACTCTTTTCCATCATTCCAGGTCGATACCTCCCAGGTGCCCGCCCAAACTGAAGGTAACAAATAGTTATCATCATAGGCTTCTAGTTCACGGGCTGTATATGTTCCTGATTGTGTAACCTCGGAAGCATAGATATGTTGTTCGTTAACCATAAAATTAACGCTTCTTAAGGGAACGTATCCAACAGATTCAATGCTTTGATAAATTGTATTATCCATTGGTGGAATAGGAAGCATTGCAGTAAATGGAAGTTCTTCAGTTGAATCTAACCAATACAAGTCATCTTTCATTTTTAATACAAGTTGATAGTCACCATTTTTTTCTGATGAGTAGACCGGAGTATATATGTCACCGTCACCCAATAAGGTGCCATCAGGTTGGATAGTGACAGGTTTGCAGTCCTCACTGTTCGGGCTAATTACTAGTTTTTTATTTTCTGGATCTTCGAGTGCTTCCAGTTGGGCTGGGATTGCAATGTCGAAACTTTTCTTCCAACAGAAGTAGTGTTGATCTTGGTCTTTCATCAGTGAAGCCCAGCCCATTCCAATGTCACCGTAATCTCTCCCGATTTCACCCATCCGCCACTCACCGCCAATAAAATGCTTCTCTTCAAAGCGAGGGGTTGGAGTGGGTAAAACAGGCTCTGTAGGCTCTGACGAGTCTTCTTTTGCTACAGGTACAACAAATTTGGCTAAGACTGGATCGTGAACACCATCAGAAGCAAAAATTTCGAGATCAGCATTACCTTGAGTGGTAGGAATGCCTATTAGTGAAAGAGTTGCCTCGTTAATTGTTGTATTAACACCTTCGATAGTGTCTTGCGTTGTCAGGGTTAATGTATCGTCATCACTAAATAGTTGGTCAAGGCTTATGTTGGCGTTAACCGCAATACCAACTTGTAACTCAAGGGCTGTCAGTTCATCTGCCACGCGCTGCTGCTGTGTTGGTTCTGTAACAGGAGCTGTATTTGGAGCTTCTGAAACTGTAAGGGAGAAGCTTTGGGCTGCTGCTGGGTTTACGCCATCATTAGCCGTTACGTTAAATGTAAAAACACCCTCTTGTTCTGGTGTTCCAAGTATGTGGATCTCATCACTTGCGTTATCAACGTTGATACTCAGCCCACTTTGTTCGGCTTCAGTAACCTCGTAGGTCAGTTCGTCGTTATCGGCATCGATAAATAAATTGTCAATCAATAGACGCGCATCTGTACTTACCGTCGCAGTCAGATTTAGAGCGTCGAGATCGGCTTGTAAGGTATTTTGCTCATTTAATATTGGCGCGGTATTGGGTGTTGTTGCTGTTACATTTAGCACTAATGGGTAAGAACGAGATGCTTCATCAGATGCATAGATCAGCACATCGTATACACCAGCTTGAGTGGGAGTAACCGTTAAAGTTGTACCACTGTTCGTAATATCAGCACCTGCTTCTTCTTGTGCGTCAACGGTATACACTAAGGCGTCGCCATCAGCATCAATGAAAAGTGCATTTAATTCATAGTTGCGTGATTGGCCAAGTTCGAAGGTGACTGGTTGAATGCTAGTGTCTTCAGCATGAGTAGGGCGATTATTTGGTGTAATACCGATATAGCCGTTTTCTCCAGTGTTCACTACAGGGGCATACTCATCGCTTAGAGTTTGGTTTTCATCCGCAATAATATCTGAAGTCTCTGTCGATATATCTTCAATAACATTGAGTTGGTCTGCCGGAGCAAGCACATCGTCATAGTCAACTAACGTTTCACCTACAATATTGATGGCTTTAGCCTTTTCTGCTTCTTCGCCTTCTCCTTCTGCCACTGCGACGTAATCACCAAAGATATCTTCAGAAGTAAAAACTACATTGTCATTAGTATTGAAAGACTTAACAACAGCTTGCTCTGCCTCTTCTTGAGTCATTTCAGTGCCATTAGCTTCGGAATGCTCAATTTGTTCAACAACAAGGTTCGTCATTGGACTAACAACCACAGGTTCGTCAGCACTTTTTGGTACCGAAGGGGCTGCAAGAGTAAACTCATCAATAACAACACCGCGGGTCATATCAATCGTTTCGTTTGCAATGGCTTTAATGCACACCTTTTGATCGACAATGTCATCCGTAAGATCGAGTGTCAGTTGACCACTTTGGTTGGTTCTACCTACAAACAAGTCACAGTTATTTCCAATATAAACTTCGGCATTATTTAGGTAGCCATCAATGGCTGTGATTGTGAACTGTGGTGTTGGTGTTGGAGAAGAGTTTGAGTCATCGCTCCCACAACCCGTTAACGCCATTGAAACTGCCGCTGCCAGCAAGCTGATTTTTTTCATTACTCTTACGTCCTTCGTAGGTGAGTTTTAGTCTTTGTCTTATTAGGATTTAAATGAAATATAACCATTTAATAAGATCGCGAAGTCTACGTTTTTGAGGGTGAAATTTGGCACTATCAAATATAATTAACTTTATATCTGGCTGGAGAGAATTCAGCTTGTGAATTTTGGAATATAGCTTTTGGTTGATGCAGTAGAGGAGGGGGGTAATAAGACACAGATTGTTAATTGACTAACTAGAACAGCGTGGTGTAACGAGTGGAAAGTGAATGAAGTCAACTTTCTGAAGAGGTATTACTGATACTATTAAATATAAAAATATTTATATTAATAATCAATATGAACTTTAATGAGTACTACTTGTTAGCTATTTTTGCTGCGGTGGTGGAAGAAAGGCAATATACCAATGCGGCGAAGCGGTTAGGGATAACTCAGCCATCGGTGAGCCAAAGCATTTCAAAGCTGCGAGATATCTATAACGATCCACTTTTCATTAGGGAGAAGTTAGGCGTTAGACCGACAGCTTTTGCGTTAGAAATTTACCCAGATATTGCTGATGCAATTTTAAAGTTAGATGCATTATCAGCGACAAGGACTCGATTTGATCCGAGTCTGAGTAAGCGTGTATTTAAAATATCAACCATCAGTCTATTTGAGCACACTTTAATACCCGAGCTTTTTAAGGAAATTGAAGATGAAGCTCCGTATGTGACGATTTTAGTTGATAATCACAGTACAAAAGAAACCAAAGATATGTTGAGGCAAGGTACGATTGATCTCTCACTAGAAGGTTCTTCTGATACTGAATCATCAATACTTTCCCACATGATTTACGATGATGAGTTAGTTATCGTCTGTCGGAAAAATCATCCTGCATTTTCTGAAAATACGATAAGCGAGAGTGAGTTTCTAGAACATCAACACGTTACACTTTCAAGTATCTCTGGTAATCATAGTTTTTTCGAGAGTTTATTACCCTCGAGCATTCAACTGCTGCAAAAACGAAAAGTGAAAAGACAAGTTGCGAGTTATTGGGGGTTACTATCTTCTGTTCAAAGTAGTAATAACCTAGCTATTTTTACGCGTAAAATGGTGGAAAAAAACTCGGACGTATTTAATTTAAAAATTTTGGATAATAATTTTTTAGAGCAGAAAGTTGAGGCGTGTGTGTATTGGTCAAAATCTAGGAACCTTGACCCATCTATTATTTGGTTGACGGAAAAGGTTAAGGCTGCCGCTATTAATGCTTTATCTTCTTAAGTAGTGGTTGTGTGCTTTTGGCAATATCTGTTTAGGGGCACTTGATTTAGATGGTGATGGTTATTGCCTAAAAACGATGCCAAGTGGCATCGTTTTGTTTTGACTTATGCGAGGTTATTCCTCAACAACTGTTAGTTCGCTGATTGGTGTTGCCACTGGGTTATGGTAGATAGCTTTCAAAACGGCGATTGCTCGCTCATCCCAAATTCCGTCCATGCCGAAGCCATTAAAGTGAGCCCCAAGACCTAGTGCGTGACCTAATTCATGAATGATAATGTCTTTAGTGATGGTGTTCATATTCTTACAGATACTGTTATGGCTACCTAGATTAACCATGTGCCAGTTGCTGTTGGTGAAGTAGGCTTTGTCATCAATCTTGAAGCCCGTGTCACCACCATAAAATGGGAACGTACTATGGTTAGCTTTATAGTAGTTACAATATGAAGGATCTAACACTGTGTGAGTCGTACCGTATGAGATAGTGATTGCACCACGAACACCATAGTAATCAACGATGTCTTCATAACTGTCGGTCTCAATGACGTTACCGTATTGAGGGTGCTCAAGATCTGTGTGAGTAGCAGTATCTGCGTCGTAGTTACGGGTGGTATCGCTGTTGTATGTGTGCCCTTTCCATAGGTTGCGAAACTGATTTGCAATCACGTAACTTCCGTCACCCTCTTCAATTGACTCTTTAAGCTTGCGCTGCTCTTCTAGGTAAAAATCAGGGTCAAACTGTGCCAAGTTCACATCCAAAATCTCATCGTTAAAGATTTTGACACCTACTTGTGCCTCGATTGTTTGGACTGCATCCAAAATTAAAGTGCGACGCTCAGGTGTTAGGTGTTCATTATCATTGATAAAAACACTTACCAAACGGCTATACCCATCATCACTAACTGGATTGGTTGACGAAACCCCATTCACGTCAGGTTCCGTGCGGTATCTTAGGGTTTTACCCTCATGAATGTTTAGGGCAGAGAGATTCGCCCACGCGGCAGCTTGTTCTTCCGAAGTCTTCCCGTGACCATCGAGACAAGCGGCAGCACCGCAATAAGAGCCGTCAGTGCGAACTGGGGAGATCGTTTCATCCGATCCGTACTCAAGCATATTGCTATAAGACTGAGACAAATGATCACGCGTAAAGCCTTGTGTTGAAAACACACTTTCTTGAATAAATGCGTCATCAATGGTTTGCGATGGAGAGTCATCATCATCACCACAACCAACCAAAGCTACGATAATCGCTGCTGTTAAGAAATTTATTCTTTTCATTAATCATACGTCCTTTTTATATTCAGGTTTGCTTATGGGTTTAATGGACATAAGGCAAACCATTAGATCGTGGATAGTACTTTTTTTAGAATAAAATCTGACAATATTAGATATAAATCTATTTATGCCTGGTTAGGAGGTATGAATATTGATAGAAATTATCGAGACCATTTAGGGGCTCATGGTTTGGCAATTAGACCTGAAATGAAAGGGAACGTGCCAAGCCTGCTTATGATTGAAGCAATGTTAGTAGGGCTGTATAATCCCCCGCCTTATGTTGAACCGAGGGTGATCGTTCATTCTCTCTACATAAGAACAGCTAACACATAAAGCGGTGTGCTATGAGCTATATCGTTGAATTTCTAAGAGGTATCAAATATGTATCCATCATCCCGCTTATCCGTCGCTCCAATGCTCGATTGGACTGACCGCCATTGTCGTTATTTCCACCGTTTGCTTTCACAGCAGACGCTTTTGTATACAGAGATGGTGACGACAGGTGCAATCCTTCATGGTAAAGGTGATTTCCTTCAATACAGTGAGCAGGAACATCCAATTGCTTTGCAGCTTGGCGGTTCAAACCCAGTTGATTTAGCGGCTTGCGCTAAGTTAGCGGCAGAGCGTGGCTATGATGAAGTAAACCTTAACGTAGGTTGCCCTTCTGATCGTGTTCAAAATGGACGTTTTGGTGCGTGCTTAATGGCTGAACCAGAGCTGGTGGCTGATTGTGTAAGCGCAATGAAAGAAGTGGCTGATATTCCTATCACTGTGAAAACGCGAATTGGTATCGATGATCTAGATTCATATGAGTTTCTTACGCAGTTTATTTCAACTGTCTCTGAGAAAGGCGGATGTGAACAATTCACTATTCATGCACGTAAAGCTTGGTTAAGTGGTCTAAGCCCAAAAGAGAATCGAGAGATCCCACCTCTAGACTATGAGCGAGCATACCAAATTAAGAAAGACTTCCCTGAGCTTGTTATTGCGTTGAATGGTGGTATCACCACACTGGAAGACTCGAAAGAGCACCTGAAGCATTTAGATGGTGTGATGATTGGTCGTGAGGCTTATCATAGCCCGTTTATCTTGGCTGAAGTTGATCAGCAAATATTTGGTTTAGATACGCCAATTAAGAAGCGCTCACAGGTAGTTGAAGAGATGTATCCGTACATTGAACGTGAGTTATCAAATGGCGCAAGCCTAGGGCACATTTCTCGTCATATGCTTGGTTTGTTCCAAAGCATGCCGGGCGCAAGACAATGGCGTCGTTATATTAGTGAGAATGCTCATAAGAAAGGCTCTGGAATCGAAGTAATCGAAACGGCTCTCGCTAAAATCCCTAAAGAGCTTAATGTATAGAATGTTTTTGAGTGTGAATTTTGCCACTAAAGGCTAAATTTACCTCCTCCATAAAGTGAGAAGCCACGCCTAAATAGGTGTGGCTTTTTATTTTGTTGATTTATATGGTTTTTATTTATTTTTGTATCTTGGTATGGATGCTGCAATGTCTTAACTGTAGTGAATTAGCTAAGTTAGGAGAATAAGAATGTTTGAATTGATTTTTGTTTTAATTTTTGTCGCAACGCTGTTGGTTACCGGTATTACTTTTATGACGGTCCTAGCTGCAACCGCTATCGCATTAATTGTGATGTTTGTCTTAGGCATGATGGGTGTCGTGCTTAAACTTTTACCTTGGCTTATTGTGATTGCTCTTGGTGTTTGGTTCTTTAAGAACTTTGTCTACTCGACTCGTTAAATGTCACCGCTGCTAATGTTTGTCGTTTAGTTTTAAAGATGTGTGGTAGAATTTTGTTCATTAATTGATTGAAAGTGCCCATGTGCTGGCACCAGAATAAAATCGGAGCCATCTCAAATGAATAAACTACCGTTGGTTGCGTTAGTAGGCTTGTTGTCTTTTAATGCTTCTTCTTTCGCTGCGACTGAAACTGATTCTTTTTATAAAGGAAAAGTGGGGGCTGACATGTGGTGGGGAAGCACTAAGTTGAATGAAGTTAGAAAAGACGACTCGAGTTCACCTTCGCTGTATTTTGCATTTGAACATAAATTTCCAATGCTTCCTAACGCAAGCATTCGCTATACCACAATTGACTCTAGTGACTTAGCATTTGATAAATACGATTATACTTTTTACTACAATGTATTAGATCATGACTTAATGCATTTTGATGCTGGTATCACTGTGACTCAGTATTCTGGTTCTAAGTATATTGAACCTGTAAACGGTGCTCAGTCTGATTTTGACGAGTTAACTTGGAGCTTTTATGGCGGCGCTGAGATAAACGTTCCTAAAACGAATATTGATTTTATTGGCTCAATGGAATTTGGTGACAGTAAGGGCATTAAAAGCACTGACTTAATGGCTGGTGTTCAATATCGTTTGCCAGTTGTTGATTCTGAAGTTGCATTTCGAGGCGGCTATAGAGTTATCGACCTTGATTCTGATGAGGTATTCGCTTCAGATGCAGGTAAAGCTTTCGTAATGGTTGATGGCTGGTTTATGGGTGCAGAGCTGCGCTTTTAAGATCCTCCTGCTTATTTTTAGAACGTCACTTTATTAAGTGGCGTTTTTTTATACCTATTGATTATATCGTTCTGGAATTAGTTAGCACATTCATGACTTTCTACCATCCTTAAAGTTGAACGTATTGCCGAACGTTTAAGTTAGGGTTTGAAGGAAGGATAGACTATGACTCTCAATGAGCTGAGAAATTTATACAGAGAAAACTTGTTAGTAGAAGCTATTATAGAGCCCTCAATACAAGAAGGGACTTGGGTTGTAGAGTTTAGGCACTTAAGTGGTGGCTTTGTGTTATTAACGGATACCCATGGTGGAGAGTGCCATTATGATGATTTAGATCTTGCTTCTAAATCAGCCATGGCTGTTGGTTTTCAGCAAGTGCGTATTGAAAATAAGTGAATATATTGAGTTTATAGGCTTCTTACTTCCAAAAAGTTATAAAACATACTTATCTATTCTTTCTTGTTATTAAGAGGAGTGGTTAATCTAACGGCACGCAATGATTAGGGATGTCGTGACCATGTCGTTACACAAAAAAGAATCTTTACAAAATAATGAGTCATCAGGAAACGCTGCTTCGGTATCGCTACCTGGCTTAGCTGCACCTTTAAATGACCAACAACTTGGTCAACTTCAACAAACTGTTTCTGAATTATCACCTCAACAACTTGCTTGGGTGAGTGGTTACCTTTGGGGAGTGAGTCAATCTCAACCTGTTGGAGCTGCTGCGCCTATCGCTCATGCTGCAGCCGCAGTTGCTGCAAAACCTGCAGGTAAGCTTTCTATTATCTTCGCTTCTCAAACTGGTAATGCTAAAGGCGTTGCTGAAACTTTAGAAGCTGAAGCTAAGGCATTAGGTATTTCAGTTCAATTGTTTGATGCGAGCGATTACAAAGGTAAAAACCTTGCGAAAGAAACGCACGTTATTTTCGTAGCATCAACAAATGGTGAGGGTGAAGCGCCTGATAATGCCATTGAACTGCACGAGTTTTTACAATCAAAGAAAGCGCCTAAGTTATCCAATCTACAATATGGTGTGATTGGATTAGGTGACTCTAGCTATGAATTCTTCTGCCAAACGGGTAAAGATTTTGATAGCTACCTTGCTAAATTAGGTGCGACTCCCTTCATTGGCCGTATTGATTGTGATGTTGATTACGAAGAAGCGGCAAGTGACTGGAATGCCAAGGCATTAGAAACTGTTAAAGAAGCGCTTTCTTCAGGCAGTGAAGCAGAAGTGGTTCAATTACCTGTTGGTCAAGCTGCACCTGGTCATTCCCAATACACGAAACAAAATCCATATACCGCCACTTTACTGACTAGCCAGAAAATAACAGGTCGAGATTCAGGTAAAGACGTTCGCCACATCGAAATTGATTTAGATGAATCAGGTATTACTTACCAACCTGGCGACGCACTTGGTGTGTGGTATGAAAACAGCTCTGATCTAGCAAATGAAATTTTAGCGAAGGTTGGTTTATCTGGTGTTGAAAGCATTGAAGTCGATGGTGAGAGTCTTTCTATTCATAGTGCTCTTGTCAGTAAATATGAAATTACTTCATCAAACCCGCAACTAGTGACCAAGTTTTCCGAGTTATCTGGCAGTAAAAAACTAGAAAAGCTGGTGGCAGATAAAGACAAATTACGTGAATACGCAGGTAATACTCAAGTTGTTGACGTATTAGCTGAAAAGAAAACTAAATTATCGGCTGAAGAATTAATTGGGTTGTTGCGTAAGCTAACTCCTCGATTGTACTCAATTGCTTCTAGCCAAGCGGAAGTAGATGAAGAAGTTCACCTAACGGTTGGTTTAGTTGAATACCAAAAAGGTGAAAAGACTCGTTTCGGTGGAGCATCAAGCTTCTTATCTCAACGCCTAGAAGAAGGTGGGGTAGTTAAAGTCTTTGTTGAAAATAATAATAACTTCAAACTTCCACAAGATGACAGTACTCCAATAATCATGGTTGGTCCTGGTACTGGCATTGCTCCGTTCCGTAGTTTTGTTCAAGAGCGTGAAAACCGCGAAGCTGAAGGTAAAAACTGGTTGTTATTCGGTGACCGTACCTTTACTCAAGATTTCTTATATCAAGTGGAATGGCAGAAGTATCTTAAGTCCGGCGTGTTAACTCGTCTCGATGTTGCATTTAGCCGAGACCAGAATGAAAAAGTTTATGTTCAACACCGTTTACTTGAGCAAGCAGAACAAGTTTGGCAATGGCTGCAAGATGGCGCTTACTTGTACGTGTGTGGTGATGCAACTCGTATGGCTAAAGATGTTCATGATGCACTAGTGACAATTGCTCAAGAGCAAGGTCAGTTAGAGCGTGAGCAAGCTGAACAATATATTAATGATTTACGCAAAGCGAAGCGTTACCAAAGGGATGTGTACTAATGAGCAAACAAGAAGTATTAGGACAAGTATTAGGTCCTCTTTCTGATAATGAACGTTTAAAGAGAGAAAGTAACCATCTTCGCGGTACGATTGAAGCAGATTTGCAAGATAGAATCACTGGTGGATTTAAGGCTGATAACTTTCAGCTGATCCGTTTCCACGGTATGTATCAACAAGATGACCGTGACATTCGTAATGAGCGTGCTAAACAGAAACTAGAACCTCTGCATAATGTGATGCTTCGTGCGCGTATGCCTGGCGGAATCATTACTCCAACACAGTGGCTAGCGATTGATAAGTTCGCGGATGAAAGTACCTCTTACGGAAGTATTCGTTTAACCACACGTCAAACATTCCAGTTCCACGGTGTTTTAAAGCCAAATATCAAGTTGATGCACCAAACGCTCAATAGTATAGGCATTGATTCGATTGCAACTGCGGGCGATGTAAACCGAAATGTTTTGTGTACGACTAACCCAGTAGAATCTGAGCTTCACCAAGAAGCTTATGAGTGGGCGAAAAAGATCAGTGAGCACTTATTACCTAAGACACGCGCTTATGCAGAAATCTGGCTTGATGGTGAGAAACTAGAAACCACAGATGAAGAGCCAATTTTAGGCAGTAACTACCTTCCTCGTAAATTCAAAACGACGGTAGTGATTCCGCCGCAAAATGATGTAGATGTTCATGCTAATGATTTGAACTTCATTGCGATTGCAGATAATGGAAAGTTAGTAGGCTTTAACGTATTAGTCGGTGGTGGTCTGGCGATGACTCATGGCGATACTTCTACTTATGCACGTAAAGCTGATGATTTTGGCTTTGTACCGTTAGAGAAAACATTAGAAGTTGCAGCTGCAGTTGTTACAACTCAACGAGATTGGGGTAATCGCTCAAATCGTAAGAATGCCAAAACTAAATACACGTTAGACCGAGTAGGCATTGATGTATTCAAAGCTGAAGTTGAAAAACGAGCTGGCGTTGAGTTTTCACAGAGTCGCCCTTATGAATTTACTGAACGTGGCGATCGTATCGGTTGGGCTGAAGGCATCGATGGTAAACACCATTTAGCACTATTTATTGAAAATGGTCGTTTACTGGATTTTCCTGGTAAGGCACTTAAAACTGGTGTTGCAGAAATTGCGAAGATCCATAAAGGTGACTTCCGTATGACAGCAAACCAAAACTTAATTGTGGCTGGTGTACCTGAAGATCAAAAAGAAGTAATTGAAGGGCTAGCTCGTCAATATGGTTTGATGGATGATGCTGTTTCAGAACAGCGTAAAAATTCGATGGCGTGTGTTGCGTTTCCAACATGTCCGCTAGCAATGGCTGAAGCTGAACGTTTCCTTCCTGAGTTTGTTACTGATGTTGAAGATATTCTTAAGAAGCACGGTCTACCAGAAGATGACAATATCATCCTTCGTATTACCGGGTGTCCAAATGGTTGCGGGCGTGCAATGTTGGCTGAACTTGGTTTAGTTGGTAAAGCTCCTGGTCGTTACAACATGCATCTAGGTGGTAATAAAGCAGGCACTCGTATCCCTAAGATGTATAAAGAGAACATCACATCAGCTCAAATTTTAGAAGAAATTGATTCGCTGGTGGATCGTTGGTCTAAAGAGCGTGAGGAAAATGAAGGCTTTGGTGACTTCACTATCCGAGCTGGGATCATCGAAGAGGTGATTATTTCTAAGAGGGATCTACATGCATAACTCTGTCGCTTCAAAATTGAAGTTAGCAGAACTACTCACATTGACCAAGACGCAGCAGATACTTCGTCTTGGGCAAATTAATTCTGAGTTAGAGCAGCTAACGGCATTAGAAAGAGTCCAATGGGCATTAGAGAATTTAGAAGGGACGCATGTTGTTTCTTCTAGCTTCGGTATCCAAGCAGCGTTAATGCTGCACTTAGTGACTCAGGCTAAACCGGATATTCCAGTTATCCTTACTGATACTGGATATTTGTTTCCAGAAACCTATCGCTTCATTGATGAGTTAAGTCATAAGCTCACTCTTAACCTACAAGTATTTCGATCGCACCAAAGCCCTAATTGGCAAGAAGCGCAATATGGTAAGCTGTGGGAGCAGGGGATCGAAGGAATAGAGAAATACAATAAACTTAATAAAGTTGAACCAATGAGAAGAGCGCTAGATGAACTAGAAGCTGGTACTTGGTTTTCTGGGCTGAGACGTGAGCAATCTCAATCACGTGCTAATCTTCCAATACTGTCTCTGCAAAATGGTGTTTTTAAATTCTTACCTGTTATCGACTGGACAAATAAAGATGTGCACTATTACTTAGAGAAACATAATCTTCAGTATCACCCGCTACGTGATCAAGGGTATTTGTCAATTGGCGATACTCACACTACGAAAAAGTGGGAACCAGGTATGACTGAAGAAGAAACTCGATTCAATGGATTGAAGCGAGAATGTGGTCTTCATGAAGATGATGGTGAGTCACACGGATCTGGTATTTGATTTTAATTAGTGAAAAAAGCGGCCTTTAGGCTGCTTTTTTTATTTTGGTGATTAAGAAAATATGATGTTTGTGGATAAGTCTGTGGGTATGGTGTATTTGTTTTGGGGTTAAATGTAATAAAATAGGTGTTTGGTTGTTTATTTGCCATTTAGCCTCTATTTTTGCAATTATCTTAAATTAAAGCTTGCCAATATACTGAGGTTCTCTATAATGCCGCCTCACTGACACGGTAGACGCCACAAGGCTTCAGCGAAGAATGTTAGTTAGGTTGCTAGCTTAAAGCGATAATTCGCTTCTACTTTTTAAAAGTGGAAATTAAATTTCAAAAGTGTTTGACACTGAGATTTAAATAGCTAGAATAGCCGCCTCTTCCGAAGTGATGTTAGTTACTAAGAAGAACAGCTCTTTAACAATTTAAACCTATCAATCTGTGTGGGCACTCGTTGATGAATATCAAAATTTGTTTTGCATTAGCAAAGCAAGATTTCCTCGGAAATCAATTTGGTTTCAATGAACTGAGTGACCAATACAAAA